>DASUFM010000176.1:0-4719 GCA_036274535.1 Blastocatellia bacterium | reverse complement strand
CTACCAGATTGGGCGAAGCCATCGGCGCGCGCATGCAGAATTCGCACTTCCTCGCGCGGCGTCGGCGGATCAAGCCATGTGTAGAGACATCTCGATCGCAGTGGAGAAGACAGATCGTGGCGAATGTCGTTCGAGAGCAGGATGACTATCGGCCATCTCGATCGGTCACTAACGCCGATGTTCCCGAAGCGCGGTACATGGGCGCAGCCGCGGCCGAGCAGTTGCAGCAGCATGTCCTCGATCTTCTCGGTTAACTTGTCCGCTTCGTCGAGAATCAACACCGGCGGATCAGCGTTCCTGTCAGCGTATTCAAAGGCCGCGAGGGCCTCACCGAGAATCAGGTATTCGCGTGAGAACTGCTTCGCTTGCGCCTCGCTGAGCGGGGTTCCCGCAGCCAGTTCCTGTCTGACCATTTGCGTCTGCGCTTCGCGATCCCAGGAATAGAGCACTTCCGCGATAGTCAGATCATCCATGCCCTGGAGATAAAAACTCGTCAGATTGCATCCCAATGCCAGAGATTCGGCTATCGCCGTCTTGCCGCCACCGCGCGGCCCCTCGATGAGCAGCGGTTTCCGACTGCGAAGCGCATGCGCAAGATCTGTGAGCGCGCGGCGCTGGATGATGTAGCCTGCGCCGGCAAGCAAATCTGAGAGCGCATCGACGCCCTCGCGCTCAATCACTTCGCGGGGATCCAGGCTCGGTATGGAGAGGTTTTTCTGAATCATCTGCCCTGCTCCTTCAATACTGCTTCAGCGATGCGCCGCAGCTCCGGCGTCATACGAGGGATTGCGGCGCGAATCTTCTCCGGCGAATCCGATGAAAGAATTTCAGCCAGCTCTTCGTCTTTAAGCGTTTCTCCACTCCCTTCGGCGAGTGAATCGGCGTTAACTCCACGAGCCTCCTTCGGCAGATCGGTGATCATCACGAACGCCGGCGCGCCGGCGGACACTTCAACGAACTCTCGGCGACTGGCCACGCTCGGAGTCAGTTCAGGCGCGACTGCGCCGGGGATGACTACGGTCGTGGAGTTTCCACGCGAGAGCGCGGCTTGTCCCAGAGGAACGGCGGCGGTCGCCAGGCGCCCGAGAACGCGCGTCCACCGGCTGCTGATCTGTCTTCGCTTGCCCTGCAAGCCCGGAGCGCCGTCCGCTCCCAGCACCTCGCCGTTCACTTTCACAAATCGCTTTGATTCGGGATCAATAAAGCCCACGAGCGATATATAGGCCCGGTCATATTCGCCGCCTTGCTGCCGGCCGATCAGCGTCGTGCCCTTTCGCATCCGCCAGCCTTGCCCTCGCACGTCACGTGTGAGTTCAAAGCGAGCGATACCGGGCCGCAGTGTATATAGCGCGCCCATCGTCCTGATCGGCAGCATCGCGCCGAACGGAGGCAAGACGACATCGCCGGCGCCGGCTCGCTTGAGAACCGGAGATTCTGTTTCCGGCGGCTTATTCAGAGCAGCTTCTGACATCGGTTGGCGCGTTGAAACTGCGACAGGCGTGGGGGCGCAGCGGATCGAACGCTCGGGATTGCGTTCGGAAACATGGCCGCTTGATTTCGCCGCCGCGCCCGCTTCAGTCGCTGGGGCCGAAACAGTATCGCCAACTCCTTCCATGGGGATGGTGACCGATGTGGACGGCGCATCGATCGTTCTTGTTTCCCCTGCCGCATCTATTGTCCCTGGCGCCGGAGAGCCGCTCGCGGCAGGCGACGGAGCAGCGGTAGCGCCGCGGACTTCGGCGAGGGCCTGCGCCGTGGCGTCGTCGCCGCCGCTCGCGGCCTGATCGGTTCTCTGAGCGTTATCACGCACCGGCACGTTGACCCTTGTCTTCGAGCCGCCGCTGAAAATCAGCCACAGGCCAATTCCAGCGACGATCAGCATCAGAAAGAAGATCGCGGCGCCGATGAGGCGTTTTCGCCTGCTGCCTGGTCTTTGCTCTTCGGAGTCTGGTTGGTCTTTCTCGTCGTCATCAATGGCGGCGTGAAGCGCGTCAAAAGGATCCTGTGTCTCGCCGGGTTCGCGCTCCGCTACGCCGATCGAGCCGTTACGGCTCCAGCCGTTATTTCCGAGTGAATTCATGTCTCCCTCCTTCCGCGATCTATCGTTTTGATGAAGTCAGTCTTGCGGTGGCCGGTTCATCGGCCGCGATGGTTTGCCCGACGATGACGCTCAATCGCTGTCTGGCGCCCAGAATCGGCGTTTCATAAACGACCGCGTAATAGTGGATTGCCTCCGCGGGGATCAGGCCTTCCGTGGCCGTCGTCTCCGTCGCCAGCTTTTTGACCACTTCGATCTGAAGCGGCCTGTTTTTGCCGTCAACCGTCTCCAGATAGATTTCCGGCTGGCCGGGTATGATTCGGGCCTCTGTTTTTTTCGTGTTGCGGACCGCGACGACTACGAGCTGCGAACGTTTTCCCACTTCTCGCACGGGCGAGACCGAAAGCGAGAGGCCATGGATGGTGTTGCTCCATTTCCTGAAACTCCTGGGCGATCTGGTCGCTTCAGTGAGGGCCAGACTGGCCGCCCGAATCGGATCTTTTGTCTTGTCATCCAGCTTTTCCGGAGGCGCGGACGTGTCGATGTCGGCCATATCGCCCACTCTTCGAGGCGCTCGGGACGCCGGCGCCAGATCGGGTGTTACCTCATCCATCGCAGGAGTCGTGATCTGTGGTGGTGATATGCGCAGCGATGTTGTGCGCGTCTCTCTTTCACCCGCGCCGCCGAGATTGACGGCCAGTCCCGCGGCGCGGCGTGCGGCGATTACTTCATCCCGGTCATAAGTGACCACGACGCGGTGGGCCTGTTCGGCGAGCTGGCGCACCGGATAGAAGAGAAATGTCACGACCAGACCGGACTGCATCTGCGTAATGATCGAAGTGACCGGAGCGCGGCCGGCGTTCGCCATATTCGCGGGAGAGGCAAAACCGCTGCCCGCTCGAACGATCAGAAAATGATCGGTTTCCTTGGTCGGAGATTCGTCAATCGTCACCAGGTCGCTGTTACCGGGATGAAGAGCGAAGAAGCGGTCGGCGGCCGGGAACTCGATCATGGTCACGCCGTTGGGCGAAAGCCCCAGCCTGATGACCGGATTCTGATTGCCTCTCACCGCCACGTTCGCTTCTCCAGACAGGTAATCAGCCCTGGGCGGCTCGACGAGCGTGACCGAGGAGGGAGAGCTTGCGTCGATTTCGCGCTTCGGTTCTCCCTGTGGAGCCTGTTGATTGGCTTTCTTCGTCTTTTCCGGCGCTTTGTCGCGCCTGGCTTTTACCTGTCCCTGCGCGGATGGCGCGGAGACAAAAATAGCCAGCGCAACCAGGGCAAGAGCGCTGCCCCTGTTGTTGAACATGGTATTCTCCTTTTCCCTTATTGATGGCTTATCGCGAAGTCGTCGCCTCTGATGGCGCCTGAGTCGCCAGTTCCTTATAGTCGAATGAGGCGACGAGGAATCCTGAGCGCAGATTGCGATCCGCCCGCCTTTGGGGATCGGCCACGAGCTTGAGCGTCAGGTGCAATTGGCGCGTCTCCTGTTGTGGAGCGCCTGCGATTACTTTCGTGATCTCCTGTTTGCCGATGACGCGCACAGTGAAAGGATCCACACCGTCCACGGAGATGTCCTGCGGCGTCCAGCTCGCCTGCCACGATTCGGCCCGTTGTTTGTCGAGGATACCTGTCTGTTTAAGATATCGGGCGAATAGAAGGGCGCTCGCCGGCGCCATCATTCTCAGCGCTCGTTCTATATCGCGAGGGCGTGTGGCTGGATCGACCTGATAGATCGCTTTGACGAATTCTCCAGCCAGATATTGCTTGTCCGCGCCGGTGAGCCTGTCAGGGCCTAGCATTGCGGCCTCCGTCTCGCCGTATTCGCGGTCATTGATCATCAGGACTCTGCCTGACGAACGATCAACGACAATTCGGTCAGGCCGCCGCCAGTATTGCCAGATGTTGAACGCGACGCTTGCGAGCAGCAGCAAAACCAGCAGCGTTGCCGTCCAGGCCATGCTCAGTATTGTTCTAACGTCGGTGGGGTCTCGGTACAGGACCTGAGAAGTTGTTTGCGCCGCAGTCGCATCCCGTTCCTCGACCTGATCCGTTTCGGCTCTGTCTGCCTGACCTGCAACCGCATCGAGCCCCGGAGGGAGTTCTATAACTTGAACGTCATTCATAATGGTCCCTCCATTTTCTGATTCGGTTGAAAAAGTCGTCGTCCTGATTATCTTCGGCGTACTCCAACTCATCTCCCATCTTCGCCAGAATAGCTTCTCTGAGCCGGCAGGCGCGGCGACGCGCGAGTTGCACGCTCTGAACCCACTTGAGCACTCCCAATATGAAGAACTGGCCGAGCGCCTGGACATCGCTGGAAGTGAATCTGACCAATGCGTCGTCTTCGCTTGCTCCTCGCTGCCCGTAGCTGAGGCCGGCCAGAAAATCGGCGTCGTAATTGCCGTACTCGGGCCAGGGTGATCGCTTGGATTCCATCGCCCAGCCGATCACGTCTTTAACCAGCGACTCGCCCAGTATCTCCATTTCTCTCGCCGAGACTTTGAGCGCCACTCTGCCGTCGCTCAGATCGACGTGATCGGCGACGAAGTCTTCCAGATAGTCTTTTATCAGCACTCCCGTATCGTTCATCTCGTATGGTTCTCCTTGAGTAAAAATTGCGAATACTTGATTGAGAGGCTTTACAAGCGACGTGCCACGCTGCGCATGCGCAATCGATG
>DASUFM010000175.1:0-5388 GCA_036274535.1 Blastocatellia bacterium | reverse complement strand
CGAAACGCCGGGCAAAATCTCGGCTTTGGCGGAGCGGAAAGCGGACGGACAGAGAGGCGCGATGGCGGCCACGGCCCGAGCGCAGGCCGAGGCGGAAGGAACAGCCTCAACGAAGTTGATGCCAGAACGCAACCGGTAGCCTTCGTAACTGCCGAAGAAGAAGAACTTATCTTTCACAATCGGCCCCCCGAGCGAACCTCCGAACTGGTTGAGCTTGAGCGGCGATTTAGAGATGCGGTCGAACCAATTGCGCGCGTCGAGCGCGTCATTACGCAGATACTCGAAGACGGAGCCATGAAATCTGTTGCCGCCCGATTTGGTCACGACGTTGATCTGCCCTCCTGTCCCAGTGCCATACTCCGCCGGATAGCTATTGGAGTCCACACGGAACTCCTGCACGTTCTCCAATGAAGCTTGAAGGCGGAAGGGTGAGGCGATTTCGCCGTTGAGGTTTCCCGGGCTGGAGTCGATGATCGCCGTGCCTTCGACTCCGTCGTAACGGACCGCATTCTGCTCCACAGCGCGCCCCGAAAACCGGATGTCGCCGAATGTGCCCGAACCACTGTTGAGCGAGCCGGGGGCCTGCAGATAAAGCTGCGAGAGCTGGCGGCCGTTGAGCGGCAACCCTTTGACTTCGGCTTCGTTGACGTTCGCGCCCATTCGAGCGGATGAAGTGTCGAGCGCCGCCTCTTCACCGCCGACAATCGTGACGGATTCAGTCGCCCCGGCCGGCTTCAATTCCGCCGACAGATCGAACTCCTGGCCGACGACTATTTCCACTCTGGTATATTCCGCTTTGGCGAAATTAGCCGCCGTCACCTGGATAGTGTAGAGCGAGGGTTTGAGATTGGAGATTGCAAAGCTGCCGTCTTCCCTGGATGTCGTCGTACGAGTTTCTCCAGTGCGTTCGTTCTTGACGATGATGGACGCCCCCGGAATGATGGCGTTGTTCTGATCCCGAACTACGCCTCTGATGCGAGCCTGATCGATTTGCGCCAGCGCCACACCCGGCGATCCGGCGAGCGCTATGGCAATCAAGATTTTCAATAAGCGGCCAAAACGCCCGGGCCCCCCAAGGCCTGTGGGCCGCTTCGGTTCTGTTTGCGTCATAATAACTCCTTTAAGGTTGTTGACTTTGTTTTGCTTTGCTCACTTTTAAAGGCGTCTTTGCGGCATCAATGTTGCTTTATATGTTGCTTTATTGGGTCACCTACTGTTATCGAGCGGTCGCGCAGAGGGCGGAATGTAACAACCGCGCGTTAAAGACGTGTAAAGCCGAGGTCAAAGGAATGTAAACTCTTTAGTTGAAACCAACTGCGCGCCGTCTCTCGTATATACAGGGGCCGGTCACAGGACCAATCACTCGATGATGCGCATGAAGCTTGGGCAACTATCTCAAATCTTACTCGATCTTCAGATCGGCTTGAGGCGCATTTAAATCGTCGTGGCTATATTGACGTGTCCCGCCGCTCCCAGTCATCAATTCTCCGAAGGCGCGTATGTGTTTTATCGCGACGCCGCGGGTCCCCGAAGTTAAGCTGACAGGAACAAAAAAGTGAAAAGCGTATACCAGATGGCCGTAGGATTGGGCGCGCTGGCGACGTGGGTCGCAGCCGTCGAACTAGTAGGGTTGGTTGATTTGCTCAAGGGCGATGATTACATCACTGTCTTTGCGCCGAACGACGACGCCTTCTCGAAGATGTCCCGCAATTGCGTCGAGGAGATACTGGATGATTTCGACAAGTTCGCCGCCAACATCCGCTATCACATCGCGCCGGGCAGAGTCACGTCGGGCGAACTGGAACACATAGGTTCTCTGCGAACGATGTTGAAAAACGATCTGCTCATCGATGCCAGGCGCGGGCTCCAGGTCAACAGCGCCCGCATCGTCGAGCCTGACATCGAGTGCCGCAACGGAGTCATTCATATAATTGATTCGGTTCTGACGATCAGGAAACATAGCAAGGTGAGAGCGGGGCAGTTTGCCATGGACCTTGCGTTGGAGCAGGAACATTCAACCCGCTCCGATTTAACCGCGATTTAGCGCAATCCTGACTGCGAATTATTTCCCGCATGACTCGAACGTTACATCGTTCGATTAGTCTTCAGCCTCACGCCAGAGACCTCGCCACTGTTCCGTATATGCAATCGTTATCCGCTCCAAGTTGTGATACGAGTGATACAGGCCATACGCCATATGCCATTCAAATATGGCATATGGCGTATGGCGGAAGTTGTCAGCGTTTACCGCCCTGCGCCTGTGAGCCGCCCTGGCCGCCGCCGGCCCGCGAAGACCTGGAAGCGAATTGTTGTGGTTGCTGATCGAACTTCCGCTTGCAGTCGTCCGAGCAGAAGTGGTATGTCGTACCTTGGAATTGGGACTTTGCGGTAGATTTCTGGTCGTCCACCTGCATTCCACAAACAGGATCAGTGTGCATTGCCATTGTTTTCTCCTTGAGTTGAAAAGCCCGGCGAGGATTCAGCGCGCCAGGCGAAGTTGCGCGATTATTCGTCCCGGCAGTCGCGTCCGTGGCGTCACGGACTGACTGTTGTGGGATTGTGACAAAAATCTCCCGGCGGTTCGTCACCGCCTATTTTCCGTTTTCGCTTCGCGACTCCACCTAATCTCTCTCCAAACCCGCCTTTCGGCCGCGTTAGCCGGTTCCTCTAATTCCTTCAGAAGTTCGTCTCGCAGGGTCAGGCGCCGGAGCATCTCCGGCCCGACATTTTCATATCCATGTCGCTTGCCGTACGAGAGGAACAATTCATTGGTATCTTGAACCACTTCTTTAACCATTCGCGCGCGCTCCAGGTCGCTCAAAATGTCAATCGCATGCGCCATCTCATGTCCCAGCACTTCGGCATAACGTTCCTCCTTGCTGAGTCCTTGAAACGGAATGAAGCCTTCCGGAGCTTCGGCGTCCGGTCCGACATATGCCCGGTCAATAGTCTCCGGGTAAAGCCTGATGATCGCCACGTGCTTCAAGCCTTCGGGGTCGAGTCGTTCGATATGAAAAACGCCGGCTGTATTGGAGATTGCGCGGCCCATACCGCGCATCTCTATATAGATGACGTGGCCGCTGCGCACGAGTCGATCCCATAAATTTCTCAACGTTGGATGCAATGGCTGGCCTTCAAAGTCTTCCGCGAAGACGATGCGTTTGATCGCCTCCCAACGCCGCAAATCTTTGCCCGCAAGGCGATCTGTAATGATGTTCGTGGCGGGAGCGCTGTTCAGGCTCGCTGAATCCTGCGCTCTGACGCCGCTTCCGGCGCCTACCGCCAAACTGAACAATATAATTGACGCAATTATCCCGGCGACGCGTTTAATCCGAACCGGCAAGCCCTACTCTCCGAACCAGGGAGTACAGATCATGTAAATGACTTACTCTTGTTTTTCGGGATCGCCGGAATGGGCAGCAAGGCTTATGCCCACTAAAGGCGCGCCGGGCGCCAGTTCTTAATGAGCGCAGCGACTACAACTGCCCGAGCGTGATTACGCCATCATTGATCAGCGATTTTTTCACTCCGCAATCATACGTCCGGACTTTTCAATCGGTCGGTACGCTAGGGCGCCCAATCGACTACAGGCGGCCATTAATCAGGCGGCCCTGGGAGCGCAGGCATCTCTGCCCATAGGGCTAAAGTACAGGGAATAAATACACAGGCGCCGGGCCCAAAGTCGTGTTTATTTGTTCCCTGTCGTCAGTGATCAGTTTGCCATGGAGTTCCAGGGCGCCGCCTCGTTCTGTATTGCGGCGCGCGGATTGCGTGATGGCTACATTTGAAGCTGAAACTAATCAGGGAGGAAACAGTGATCAGGAAGCTCAAGTCAGGCAAGTATCGGCTCTATTCACGTAAGAAAGACCCGAAGACCGGCAAGCGCCGCAATCTGGGCACGTTCGACACGCGTGAAGCGGCCGAAAAACATGAGCGCGCCGTGCAATTCTTCAAGCGCCAGGGGTAGCCGGTCGCGTCGGATCGGGAGAATGTTTAATGCGAGAAAAGTTGTTCTCAATGCTGATTTGCCTGCCGATGCTTTGCGCCGCTTGCGTGTCGCCATCTCCGGAACGCCTCGAAGGCGAGACAGACGCGGCGCGAGTAGAGAACGGCCAAACCGTGCCGTTTCGTATCGAGACTGTGGCTTCCAATCTGGAGGTTCCCTGGGCGATCGCTTTCGCCCCCGACGGGCGCATCTTCGTCACCGAACGCCCCGGGCGCGTGCGTGTGATCGAGCAGGGCAGGTTGCGCCCCGAGCCGGTGGCGACAATTCGCGAAGTGGCGCCGGCGGAAGAGAGCGGCCTGATGGATTTGACGCTGCATCCTCAATTCGCGAGTAATCATTACCTATATCTGGCTTACGCTTATTCAGACGCTAATCCGGGCGCCGGCCAGCGTGTGCGGGTCATGCGATTCCGCGAGACTGCGGGCGCGCTCGCCGATCCGCAAGTCATTATTGAGAATATTCCGGCGGCGCGTTTCCATGCGGGGACGCGAACCCGGTTCGGCCCCGACGGAAAGCTCTACATCACAACAGGCGACGCGACTCAACGGGAATTGGCGCAGCGCCTGGATTCTCTGGCCGGCAAAACATTGCGGTTGAACGACGACGGCGGCGTCCCTCCGGACAATCCTTTCGTCGGCCAGCCTAACGCCCGGCCCGAAATCTGGACTTACGGCCATCGTAACTCACAGGGCATCGCCTGGCAGCCCGGAGCCGGGGCGCAGTTCCAGACAGAGCATGGCCCATCCGGCTTCGACGGGCCCCGAGGCGGCGATGAGGTCAACATCATCGAGCGCGGGCGAAATTATGGATGGCCCCTGATTCATCACACGCAGACGGAAGAAGGCCTGGTCGCGCCGTTGATCGAATATACCCCGGCGGTCGCTCCCGCGAGCGCTCTCTTTTATCACGGCGCGGCTTTCCCTCAATTTCGCGGCGATTTTTTCTTCGGCAATCTGAGGGGAGAATGCCTGATCCGCGTGAAGCTCGACGGCAGCCGCGTTGTTAACCAGGAGCGATTATTGCAAGGCCGTTATGGACGCATCCGCGAAGTGGCGGAGGGCCCTGACGGCGCGATCTATTTCTCGACTTCAAACCGCGACGGCCGCGGCAAGCCCGCGGCCAATGACGATCGTATTTTGCGGATCGTCCCAGTAAAAGAGATGAAAGAATGAATGGAGATCCTGAAACCATTCCCCCTCCATCTGAGCCGGATGTCCCGCCCCCGCAGCCTGAACCGCCTGTCCCAACTCCACCTGACTATCCTGTGCCGAAACCCGGCGACCTGCCGGATTATCCTGTCCCGGAGCCAGAAAAACCTCCGCCGGCGCCCAACGAACCATGGTTCAAATCGACGGAAAACTTATAGCCACAGAGGCCACAGA
>DASUFM010000174.1:0-13924 GCA_036274535.1 Blastocatellia bacterium | reverse complement strand
TGGGGTTACAGGCCTTATTACCGAGGCTATTATGGCTACCCATATGGCGGCGGCTATTATCGCGGCGGACGCCATGGACGGTTTGGGTTCGGGGTCCGTTTCTAAATCGGAACGCGCGCTGAATATGTGAACTGATGATCATGCGCCCCCTTGTGGTCTGCCAGAATAAGCCGCCAGAATGATCTGGATGCTTTGGAAATCGATATCATCGGCGATATTGCTGAAGAAGCGCTGACTGAAGCGCTATTGAGAGGAAGCGCCGAACACCGGCGCTTCCTCTCCCGAATATTTCAGGGTATGGGGAATGGAGAGTGGTAGAGACGTAAAATTTTGCGTCTCTACCACTCTTCTCCCATTTTTCCGATGTCGCATCGGTATGCTAAGCTTGTAGCGCGGATATTTAAGTGAGGTTCGTTATGATTGCGCGCTTTAAATCGGCTTCTTTACTGGCGAATTACCAAAGCTACCGGCGACAACTCGCGGTTTTGGCGTCACTCGGCTTCGCCACCGCGTTCTGTCTGGGGCTGATCTTTATGCGCGCATGGCATTACGGCTCTTCCGCGCGCACCTGGCTGGTTTGGAATCTATTTCTCGCCTGGCTGCCGGCGTTAGGCGCTTTTGCCGCTTACAATTTGAATCACTGGCCTACGCGCTTTCGCTGGCTGCCAATCATCGGGCTCTCACTACTCTGGCTTCTGTTTCTCCCCAACGCGCCTTATCTGATAACCGATATCATCTACCTCCAACAGAGCCACGGGGCGCCGCTCTGGTACGACCTGATCACGCTGGTCGCTTTCGCCTGGACGGGATCGTTTCTGGGGTTGGTCTCGCTGTTTCTAATGCAGATGCTGGTGCGCAGGACGGTGGGGAACACGGCGAGCTGGTTATTCGCGGGCGCTGTCCTGGCGCTGAACGGCTTCGGCATCTACTTCGGACGCTTTCTGCGCTGGAATAGCTGGGACGTGTTTTTCCGCCCGACGAATTTGCTCTACGAGCTTTTGGAAGGCTTGCGTAATCCTTTCGCTTATACGCATACGATAGCTTTCGCCGGGCTTTTCACTCTCCTCTTCGCCGCCGTCTATCTGATGCTGATCTCATTTACGCAATTGCACCAGGATTATAAGCAGCGCTGAAAAATCAACCACGAAGAGGATCGAGGATGGAAGATCGAGGATCTAACGGCGATCTTCGAACCTCGATCTTCCATCCTCGATCCTCTTTTCTTCGTCAGGGCTTCCAGGTTCCGCGGGCGACGGCCGGAATGAAATCTTCGACGGCTTTGGGATCGAAGGCGATCGTTTTTTCCTCTTCGGCGCTCTTGTATGCCGTCATGAGCAACTGTGTGACTTCCAGCCCGTCATAGCAATTCACATCAGGCTGTTTGCCGTCCAGGAAACAATTGACGAAGTAGCGATTCTCGGCCTCATAACCGTAATCCGTGGTTTCGCTGGGGACAACCGGCATCAGCCCCAACTCGGCGTTCTGTTTTTCGACCAGGTCTTCGCCGGACGCGCCCTGCACGCGTCGGCTCAGGAAGAGCCTGAGGCTGGTGTCCAGCGAGTTGATCGAGAGCGAGTATTCGGGACCGAGCAGCTCGGATGTCAGCCGCAGGCCCGCGCCTACGAAACTCCACGAAGTCGTGACCTCGGCGATCAGCGGCGCGCCCGCGTCATCTACGTAATGGATGGTGGCGCGCGCGAAGTCTTCCGAAGGCCGCGTTCGGTAATCGACCTCATCGCCCATCATCTGCCGCAGCAGATCGGCGTATTCCGGGCGAGACCATTTCAGGCTGGCGATGGTCGCCGAGACTTTCACCGGTTTGACGCTGGCGCGCGGTTTGGCGGGATCGGTCAGCAGCAGCCGCGCGACTTCCACCGAATGGCACATCATGTCGTTGAGCACTCCGCCGCCTCCAAGGTCGCCCTGCCAGAACCAGGGCATGTGCGGGCCGCTGTGTTCTTCGGCGCAACGGGCCAGATAGGGCCGCCCGGTCAACGCCGCCGCGCGACGCCACAGAATCTCGCGCCCGCGAATGACCGCCGGCTCGAACAACTGGTCTTCGAGGTAGCCGTGCAACAGACCCGACTCTTCGATCAATTCGATGACTCGTCCGGCCTCAGCCGCGTTGCGCGCCAGCGGCTTTTCAATCGCAATGCCGGTCAGCTTTCCTTTGCCGGATTTCAGCGCCTTGACGATCGCTTCAAGGTTTTCGATGCGTCTGTGGTTCGGGCCGCAAAGCCAGATCGCGTCGACGTCGGGCGAGGCGACCATTTCTTCGATCGAATCGAACGCCCGGCAATCGCCGACGCGCAGATCGCGCGCCAGCGCCGCCGCGCTCGCCGCGTTTTTTTCGTTTGGACTCCACACTCCGCGCACGTCCGCGTCGCGGACCGCGATGAAGGATTGAATGTGAAAGCGGGTAATGAAACCGCTGCCAATGAAGCCTATGCCAAGTCGGGTATTTGCCATGAGATTCCTCGGAAAATTCATAAATAGGACAAATAGGACAAATGGGACCTATATGTCCTATATGTCCTATTTGTCTGAAGACTGTGCATAAATCGGCGGAGCCTTTGGAGGCGCCGCTGCTTGGAGCCGCTTTGGTAGTCAACTTCGGCTCTTTGGCAATGATCGGAGAGAATCCACTGGTTCCTTCGTCCTTGAAATCCGTGGAATCCGAGATGACTACCAAAGCGGTACCGAACTACCGCACTCCAAAGGCTGTCGCCATTTCAAGTAGTTGAGTGTTTTCAACTTTTATTTGCACAGGCTTCATTTATCTTATTTGTGACCTATCGTTTCAGCCACATCTTAATGCTGCGCGTTACCAGGTCGGAGGCGTCCTGCTGGACGAAATGTCCGGAGTTCGGGATCGTCACGAGCGTCAAATCGCTTTCGAGCCACTCCCATGTGTTGTTGAGCGCGCCGGGCAGCAGCGCGGTATCGCCAAGCCCGTGGATCATGAGCACGGGCATTTTGACTTTCACGAGCGGCGACGTGTCCTCTTTGTAAGGCTCGCGCGGATAGTTCCGCTTGTAGTAATTGAGCATCGCCTCGAAATCCGACCGCTTGAAGGCTTCGATATACTTCTTCTTCGCCTCCGGGTCCTTAACCCAGAAAGTCAGTCCTTCGGCGGTCACTTTGGTATGCGCGTCCGGTTGTTGGAAGTTTCGGGCATACTGGCTGTTTTTCTGCTGTTGCGGGTTGTTGGCCAGTTCGCGTGTAAGCCCGCGCGGGTGGGGCAGATTCAGGATGATCAGCTTCTCGACGAACTGCGGCTGATACATGGCCAGAGTCCACGAGACTATTCCGCCCCAATCATGCCCGACGATAATGGCTTTCTCGTGGCCCAGATGTTTGATGACGGCGATCACGTCCCCGACAAGAAGCCGCACGTCGTAATTCTCGACGCCTTTCGGCTTGTCCGAGAGATTATATCCTCGCTGGTCAATCGCCACGACGTAATAATCCGACGACAGCGCCGCCATCTGGTCGCGCCAGGTGTACCAGAAATCGGGGAAGCCGTGGATCATTACAATCAACGGATTCTTCTTGTCGCCCAGCGCTGCGTAATGAATCTTCACTCCGCCTGAGTCGGCGTACCCGTCCTCGACGCGCTTTTCGATGTCATCGCCGGCGGCGAAGACGGTCATAAATGGAATCAAGCTGGCGCATAGACAGAAAGCGAACATGGTAAGTTTCATATATCTCCTCATCGGAAAATAGGACAGACAGGACAGACAGGACAAATAGGACAAATAGGTTTTATTTGTCCTATCTGTCCTGTCTGTCCTATTTTCATTGTTTCAGGGCGTCGCTTTGCGATACGGATTCCGCCACGGCGTTCGGCGCGACTCCATGCGCGGCGTCGGTTACGTCGCGCATACGGTTGGTCGGCGCGATGTCGAGCAGGCGGCGATTGATCCGCCGCAGGCGTTCAATGCCGATATCGCGACGCGCGTCGGTCAGTCCGCCGGTGTAGGCTATGACCTCGCCGCTTTCACGCAGCGTCTCGCGGTCGACGAATATGATGTTCCGCTCTCGCAGGTTCGACTGAAGGATGTCGCCGGTTTGCAGATACAGAATGCCTCCGCCGCGTTTGGCTTCGGGCGTGATGTGGCCTATGGCCGCGCCGTAACTGACGCCGGAATAGCGCCCGTCGGTCAGGATCATGGCCAGCTTCTTTAAATGGCGATTGGCGTTGACGTGCTGCATCGGCGTGAACATTTCCGGCATTCCGTAAGCCTCAGGCCCCTGTCCGCTGATGACGACGGCGAATTTTATGACGCTTTCGCGCAGCAGGCGGTCGAAAAGCTCTTCGCGCGAAAGGGAGGTGATCTCGGCTCCGGGCGGCCGCTTCGCGTTGTTCTCGTAAATTCTCAGAAGATCCACGCGCGTGAGGGCCTCGTTCGACTTGATCGAGTCCAGATAATGATCGTCGAGAAGCATTCTGTTCGCTTCCTCTTCGTTTTCAAAATAAAGCGCGACCGCGAGTTTGGCGTCGAATTCGTCCAGTTGAGCGTCCGGCATTCCGCTGATCTTGACGACGGCCGAATCGAAGAAATTGCTGCGCAGCGCATCGACGCCGCTGAATTTGCGTCGCGGGCGGCTGAGCAGAATCGGATTATTTTTGACGCCGTCGGCCGAGAGGTTGCGGGTGTCGGACAAACGGTCTCGCCAGGCGCCGCCTGTGGCGGTCGGGGCGTCGACGTTCATGGGGACGCCGTTGCGGATCAATTCGTACATCACCGTCTCCATCCCGCGAATCTGCCCGGAGCAGCACTGCTCCGCCAGCTCGAAGATCGTGCGGCCCTGCGTCAGGCTGTAATCGAAGAGGTCCGGAATGGGGGCTGCCAGGCGTATACGCTCGTAATCCCAGATCGAAAAATCCAGGCCCGCGTGAATCACGGCCGAGACCATATGCATCATCAGATTGGTCGAGCCGCCGGTCGTGGCGTGAATGCGAACGGCGTTCTCGACGTTCAGTTTGACCATCTCGGAGACTGAATAATCAGGGTTGTTGCAATAGTCGAAGAGCGCGTCCACGGCGGCGTTCACCCGATCCTGGTCCGGCGGGGCCGTCAGCAGTTCCAGCGCGGGGTGGACCAGGCCGAAGGCCGAGACCACGTGACGAGACGAATTGCCGGTGCCGTTAAAGGCGCAGATGCCGCCTTTGCCGTCACAGGTGTTGACCGCCAGCCTCTTCTCTAAATCCTTGCTGCGCTCGCGCGTCAGGACGCCGGCCGCGACGGCCCGGATGAAGACGCCCTGGAAGGCCTGGTTCGACGAGCATTGCAGAACGTAACTGAGGGCGTCGCGCAGGTCGCCGGCTATGGCCTGATGATCGGTTTTTTCGGCCTGGCGGGCGACTTCTTCTATCTCTTCGCGCAAATCGTCCGGGATGGTTCCGCCCTTGAGCACGTGGGCGGGCGCGAATGTGGCGAAGACCGGAGCGTCGCCTCGGGCGCGCCTGGTCACGTCCAGCAGGGCGAGCGCCGCGACGGCGGCCAGCGGCTGCTTGTCGCATCCCTGAATGACGAAGGCGCCGTGATAGGACTGCGCCTCCATCTGGTTGACGATCATCTCGGTCATCGCGTTGCGCGACTGCAGCGAATAGCACATCCCGACGTTCGATTGCGCCGTCCCGTCGCACAACACCGGGGTCGAAAACGCGAAAGGCACGCCGCCGCGCCGCCAGATTTGAATCGCCGCCCGCGCGGTCGTCTCATGATCCATGACGTGCGCCGGATGATCGGGCGAACCACCGATGACGGCTATGCGCGGCGCGTTCAAATCGAGACGCTCGACTATTTCTTCAAGCGAATATGCGAGATCGCGCGCCCCAACCAGCGATCTGCTGCGGTCGAGAAGAGCGGCGACCGTGATGGGCTCGTTCGCCTTGCCCTGAACTTCCCGTTGATAAGGATTGTCGCCGCGTGTAATGCGAATGAAATCAGTCACGTCCCTTGACCCTTTCTGTTGATGATTTGAAACCGGAGTGGCGCAGGCCGCGCCTTAAACTAAGTCATCACGCCATGGGTGTCAAAAGAAATTGGAACTTGCGCGCCGTTGGCGGTCAATTCAATAGAGCCAATAGGGCTTTTATGCCCTATTGGCCCTATTCTCATGATGATCCCGGGATTTTTCCTGAAACTGCTAAACGTTTGAATTCGTCTTATGTACGAACCGCGAGGTCTACGTCAGAAAAGCTTTTTAAAGGAGTTGGAGGGAGAAGAATTTGCAGCGAGAGGAAAAGAGAATGATCAATCGAATCACGAACCGAGCGAGCGGAAAAGCGCGGCGGCTCTTATCGGCATTATTTATAGCGCTGGCGCTGACCGGCGCCGCGCTGGCGCAGAATTCGACCTTGAGGGGAAAAGTCCTTGACGAGCGTGGAGATGCGATTCCTGAAGCGGAGATCACGCTGAGCGGCAAGGACGGCAAGGAGCGCAGGGGGAAAAGCGACATCCTGGGCGATTTTTCGATTCCGAACGTTCCTCCGGGAATCTACACGCTGACCTCATCCTACAAAGGGTTTCAAACCCAGACGATCACAGATTTGAAAGCGCCTTATTCCGGCGTTCTCCAGGTCAGGATGGCCATCGCCGCGGTCGAAGTCGTTACCGACGTTTCGGCCAACAACTCCGCTGTTTCGACCGAGCCCGATCAGAATATGAATGCGATCACGCTCTCCGAGCAGGAGATCGCTAATTTGCCTGACAATGAAGACGACCTGCGCGATTTTCTGAACGCGATGGCCGGCGGCGGCGTGAACGGAGAAGGCGCCAACATTCTGGTCGACGGTTTCAGCGGCGGAAGATTGCCGCCCAGAGAGGCGATATCGCGCATCGTTTTCAGCCAGAACATCTATTCGGCCGAGTATTCCAATCCCGGTTTCGGGCGCGTGGAAATCATTTCCAAGCCGGGATACGGCGATTGGCGCGGCAGCGGCAGTTTCGGGTATCGCAACGCCGCGCTCGACGCGCGCAACGCCTTCGCGATTCGCAAACCCGACCTGACGCAGCAGCGATACGATTTCTTCATGGGCGGGCCGCTGCTCAAGAAGCGTCTCTCGACGTCGTTCTTCGCCAACCGGCAGGACATTGACGGGAGCAGCCCGACGGTCGTCAGGATGCTCGACGACAATCTTAACGACGTGGAGATCCGGCCCAATGTGCCCAGCTCAACTGTCAGCACATTCGCCGGCGGGCGCATCGATTATCTGATCAACAAGAACAATACCCTCAATCTTAATTACAACTACCGCAGCAGCGAAATGACCAACTCTGAATTCGCCGGCAATTTCCGCAGCGGCTTCGGCTTCGGCTTCGGCGGCGGCCGCGGTTTCGGCGGCGGCGGCGGCGCCGGGGCCGGGGGCGGCATCAACAGGCTGGCGGAGACCGCGTCGAACTCCTCAAACTCCGGCCACAATCTGCGACTGACCGAAACCTGGATCGTCAATTCGAAGATGATTCATGAAGCGCGTTTCCAATTCCAGCGCGAACACCGCGATGCGCGGGCGGTCACCCCGGGTCTGGTGGCCATCAACGTAGCCGATTCTTTCAGCAGCGGCAGTTGCGTCAACTGTCCGAGTCTCAGCGACAGCGACAGCGTCGAATACCAGGATTATTTGACGGTCACGCTCAAGAAGCACACGATCAAGGGGGGAGTTCAGCTCGAGTTCGAGAAATTTTACGACCTGAGCGGAGGCAATTTTAACGGCACTTACTCATTCTCTTCTCTGGACCAGTATCGCGCCGCGCGTCTCGCGCTCATCGATCCGACCGCTCGCCAGTGCGACCCGACCGCGCCGTTTAATCCGAATGATCCGCTCAATCCCTGCGCGACTCAGTTCACGATAAACCGGGGCGATACGGAGCTCAAATACAATATGTTTCGCGGCTCGTGGTTCATCATGGACGACTTCAGGATGAGCCCGGGACTGACGCTCTCTTACGGTGTGCGCCACGAATTTCAGACACATCTGGTTGATAAACTCAATTTCGCGCCTCGCGCCGGCGCCGCGTGGACGCCGTTCAAGAACCGCAAGACGGTGATCCGCGCGGGCGTAGGAATTTTCTACGACCGGTTGAGCGGCGGTAATTACGCGAACACGCTGCGATTCAACGGAGACACGCAGCAGAGCTTCACGATTCGCAACGCGATCTTCGATCCGGACAATCCGCCTACCGGCGGGTTGCAGGCGTCGTCGCGCGGCCGTACAACGCGCATTCTCGATCCGAGCCTTAAGGCGCCGTACTCGCTCAACGTCAGCGTGACGGTCGAGCAGCAATTGCCCAAAGCCCTGGTCGGCACTATCACATATTTCCAGGACAGAGGGATTCATCAATTCAGGACGCGCAATATCAACGCGCCGCTTGAGGATCCGAACAACCCTGGCGCCATTATTTTCCCGTTCGGGCAGCCGGCGGGATTCATCTATCAAACGGAGTCTTCGGCCAGGTCGTTGACGAACCGGCTGGATTTCGGATTGCAGCGCAGGCTGGCCAGGTTCACGATTTTCGGCAGATACAGCCTGGGATGGATGAACTCAGACAGCGGAGGCATTCCGGCAAACAATTACGATTTGAGCTCGGAGTGGGGGCGCGCTAACGGTGATCGCCGGCATTCCGGCTTCATCACTACCTTCGTGAATTTACCAAAGGGATTCCGGCTGCAAACGATGTTGAACGCCTCGACAGGCGCGCCGTTCAACATCACAACGGGGTTTGACAACAACGGGGATGGTTCGATCAATGACCGCCCGATCGGTTCGGTCGGCGGCGCCGATCTGATTTTAGGACGCAACGCCAATCTAACTCCGGACTTTTATATTCTGCCGATGTTTGATCGCATGATATGCGCCCCCGGAACTTCCACAAAACTGGTCGGAGGCCTCGTTAAATGCGCGACCACCGCGGGCGTGTTGTCGGATCAGGTAACCCTGCGTGATTTCCTGGTCAGAGCTTATCCGAACGGCGTGATCGCGCAGGGGCCGGGCAACTTCAACATTACCAGTTCCATTAGCAAGACATTCGGCTTCGGCAGGCGTGAAGGTAGCGGTCAACAAGCTCAGGCTGACCGGAACGGAGAATCCGGCGGCGGTCGCGGCGGCCGTGGCGGTCGCGCCGGCGGTGGTGGTGGTGGTCGCGGACCCGGTGGCGGTCGCGGCGGTCGCGGACCCGGTGGCGGTTCTGGCGGTCCTTTTGGTGGTCCGGGAATGGTTATGATTGGCGGCCCCGGCGGCTTCGGCGGCGGTGGAGAGGGCGCGCGTTACAACGTAACCTTTACCTTCAGCGTGACGAACCTGCTCAACCGTGTCAATTACAGCCAGTACAGCGGCACGCTCGGCACGCCGTTCTTCGGACTGTCAAACAGTTCGGCGGCTGCGCGCCAGATGGAGTTCAACGTGAGGTTCAGTTTCTAACTCGCTAACCTGAGAATGGGGCTTACAGGACCTATAGGGCTTATAGGTTCTATAAGCCCCATTCTTCAAGGAAGAACAAAGATGGATCTGGGTATCAAAGATCGTGTGGCAATGGTGGCCGCTGCGAGCAAGGGCCTCGGTAAAGCCTGCGCGGTAGCGTTGGCGCAGGAGGGCTGCAAGGTTTCGATCTGCGCGCGCTCGGCCTCCGAATTGGAGAAGACCCGCTCGGAGATCGGATCGGGCGGCGACGCGCTGGCTGTTGTCGTGGACGTCTCTTCGCCGAACGATCTGGAAAACTGGTATCAGCGGACGGTCGATCGCTTCGGCCAGGTGGACATCCTAGTGACAAACACCGGCGGCCCTCCGGTCAAACGTTTTATGGAATTGAGCGACGAGAGCTGGTTGTCCGGCGTCGAGTCAACTTTGATGAATGTTGTGCGGTTGTCGCGGCTGGTCATACCCGGAATGCTGGAGCGACGCTGGGGAAGGATCATTCACCTGACTTCGCTGGTCGCCAAGCAGCCAGTGGACGAACTGACGATTTCCAGCACGCTGCGCGCGGGGCTGTCGGGCTTGACCAAGACTATGGCCAATCAGCTCGGGCCGGGCAATATCACTGTCAACGCGATCCTGACCGGGCACATCCTGACCGATCGGCAATACGCGCTCGCCGATGTTCGCACACGGGAACGGGGGATTACTCACGAAGAATATTTCACCGGACAGGCGGCCGAAATTCCGCTGCGGCGGATAGGCGAACCGCGCGAAATCGGCGAGGTCGTGGCGTTCCTGGCCTCGGAGCGAGCGAGTTATGTGACGGGAGTTTCGTTGCAGGTCGATGGCGGGCTGATACGATCAACTATGTGACGAAAGTTTGGCCACAGAGACACAGAGACACAGAGAAAAGAAGAGAGGGATAGACAAAGAGAAAAGATGAAGTTTCTCCTTGTCTATCTCTCTCTGTGACTCTGTGGCTAGACTTTCATGATCTCGTCTTCTTTGGATTTGGCGAGGTCGCCGATCCTGGTCACGTGCAGATCGGTCAATTTTTGCACCTCGTCGAGCCCGCCTCTCTCTTCGTCTTCGGAAATCGTTTTGTCTTTAAGAGCTTTTTTGAGCTTGTCGTTGGAGTCGCGGCGGAGGTTGCGGACGGCGGTTTTGTGGTCTTCGGCCATTTCGTGAACCGTCTTGACCATTTGTTTACGGCGCTCTTCGGTGAGCGGCGGGATCGGGATACGAATCAGCTTACCGTCGTTCGACGGGTTGAGGCCCAGGTCCGATATGCGGATGGCCTTTTCAATGTCGTTGATCAAAGACGGATCGAAAGGCTGGACGGTGAGCATTGAGGCTTCGGGCGCGTGAATAGTCGCCACCTGATTCAACGGCATCGGCGATCCGTAATATTCGACGGATATGTTATCGAGCAGGCTGGTCGAGGCGCGTCCTGTTCTCACCGAGGATAGTTTGTGGCGGAAATCCTCGATCACTTTTTCCATCCTGCTTCTGGTGTCTTTGGTGATCTCTTTGACCATATTGTCCTCCGAATTTGGCGAAAGCCTATTTGGCGTTTGATCCGGCCTGCGCCCTGACGATCGAGCCCACGCGCTCGCCAGTCACCGCGCGTTTGATGTTGCCGGGCTCGGTCATGTCGAAGACGAGGATCGGCAAATTGTTGTCTTTGCAGAGCGAGACCGCGGATGCGTCCATCACCGCAAGCTCTTCCTGCAGGACTCTCATATAGCTAAGCTCGTCTATTTTGACCGCGTTTGGGTCTTTTCGGGGGTCGGCGGTGTAGACGCCGCCTACTCTGGTCGCCTTCATAATGACGTCGGCCTGTATCTCCAGCGCGCGCATCGCAGCCGCGGTATCGGTGGTGAAGAACGGCTGTCCGATGCCGGCGGCGAAAATGACCACGCGGCCCTTTTCGAGATGGCGGATGGCGCGGCGGCGTATGAAGGGCTCGGCGATCTCTCTCATCTCTATTGCTGAGACGACGCGTGTGAAGACATTCAGCTTTTCGAGCGCATCCTGCAGAGCAATGGCGTTCATCACCGTCGCCAGCATTCCCATGTAATCGGCGGAGGCGCGATCCATTCCCGTCGAACTCGCCTGCAGCCCCCGGAAAATGTTTCCGCCGCCGACAACCAATGCGACCTCGACGCCGAGATCATGGACTTCTTTGACTTCCTGCGATATGCGAAGAACCACCTTCGGATCAATACCGTAAGGGACCTCTCCCATTAACGCTTCGCCACTGAGTTTGAGAAGAATCCGCCGGAACCGCATTTGATTTTTACCTGTTTCAACCCATGCCTCGCTTCAGCAGCGGAGGCGAATTTTCCGTTTGTATGGATTTCAAGAAAAGAATTTCAGCCACGAATGAACACGAATGAACACGAATCTTTTTCTTGATCTTATGAGCGGCTCGTTCTCCGGCGCCTTCCCTCGCCATTCGTGAATATTCGTGTTCATTCGTGGCTGCTCTTTTTCTTAAATACCATAGTTTCCGTTTCAAACTGGAACTACAAACGCTTATTGCCTGGTCATATTCGCAACTTCCTGTGCGAAATCATCGGCGCGTTTTTCGAGCCCTTCGCCCATTTTATAGCGGGTGAAGCGGCGAATGCTGATCTTTTCGCCGGATTTGGCCGTGACCTGTTTGACCAGATCATTGATTGTCAGAGTCTGATCTTTCACGAACGGTTGTTCGAGCAGCGCTACCTCGGTGAAGAATTTCTCCATTCGCCCGTCGATCATTTTCTCGATGATGTTCGCCGGCTTATTGGCGTTCTTCGGATCGGCCATCGCCTGTCCGCGGGCGATTTCTCGCTCTTTTTCAACGACGTCAGCAGGAATCTGCTCTTTGCTGACGTAGAGCGGTTCAGACGCGCAGATGTGCATGGCCAGGTCTTTGACGAAGCGCTGGAAATCCTCGCCGCGCGCGACAAAGTCGGTTTCGCAATTCACTTCGACGAGCACGCCGATCTTGCCGCCCATATGAATGTACGATCCCACGGCGCCTTCCGCCGCGACTCGCGACTGGCTTTTCTCGAATTTCGCCTCGCCGGCCTTGCGCAGGATTTCGACGGCTTTGTCGAAGTCGCCGCCGGCCTCGGTGAGCGCCTTCTTGCAGGCCATCATCCCGGCCTGAGTCTTCTCTCGTAATTGTTGAACCATTCCCGCCGTAATTTCTGCCATAACTTTCTCCCTCTATCTGCAAAAACGGCGCAGCCGCGCATGGCGCCGATGGCTGCGCCGTCGAAATAAATAAACCTTGGAATCGAAGTTCGGGCGGATTAAGCCGCGCTCGCGTCCTGAGCCGGGGTCTTTTCGACCTCAGGCGCGGGAGTTTCGACCGCGGGCGGCGCCACAGGCGGCGCTTCTGCCCCTTCTTTTGGATGAATCACCGCTTCCACAGTTTCGACAGCTTCAACCGAAGCGGGCGGAACTCCGCTGATGGCGGGTTGACCCGTTCCCGGCGCCGTCTTCCTGGGGCGGTCTCCGCGTCCACGGTCTCCGCGTCCGCGATCTCCGCGTCCGCGTCCTCCGCGCTCGCGACGCTCGCCTCGCTCGCCTCGCGGCTGGCCGCCGCGTTCGCGCGGCTGGCGCGGGGTGATTTCGATTGTGACTCCGGCGGCCTTCGCATGTTCGGCGGCGGCGGCGGCTTCTTCGGCCTCTTTCTGTTCGGCCAACTGGCGCCCTTCCAGAATCGCGTCCGCAATGCGGGAAGCGAACAGCCGCACCGCTCGCAGCGCGTCGTCATTGCCGGGAATTACGTGGTTGACCCCCTCGGGGCTGCAATTCGTGTCCACCACGGCCACGACCGGGATGCCCAGCCGGTTAGCCTCTTTGACCGCGATCTCCTCTTTGTTCGTGTCGATCACGAAGATCACGTCAGGAAGCCTCTTCATTTCCTTGATGCCGGACAGATTCTTTTCCAGCGCCAGGCGCTCGCGTTCGATCTGAAGTCGCTCTTTCTTGGCGTAGGCTTCGATGCGGCCGTCGGCCTGCATCGCCTCGATCTCTTTATACCGCTTGATAGATTTTTGAATGGTCTGGAAATTGGTGAGGAGCCCGCCAAGCCAGCGCTGGTTGATGTAAAACTGGTTGCAGCGCAGCGCCTCTTCTTTGATAGCGTCCTGCGCCTGCCTTTTTGTCCCCACGAACAGGATCGTTTTGCTGGTGCCTTCGCCGCTCAAATTGGCGATGAACTTGATCGCCTCTTTGAACATGCGCTGCGTCTTCTGCAGGTCAATGATGTATATGCCGTTGCGCTCGCCGAAGATATATTCTTTCATCTTCGGATTCCATCGTCGAACCTGATGCCCGAAGTGGACGCCCGCTTCGAGCAGCTCTTTCATTGTTACTGTTGCCAATCATTCCTCCAACTTTGGTTTGTGTACTCGCCCTCCCATAATTCCCGGTTCGTTCGAAGAACAACCAAATAATGAGTGAGAGGGCAATGGGATTACGGATTGCGGATTGCGGATTGCGGAT
>DASUFM010000173.1:0-5918 GCA_036274535.1 Blastocatellia bacterium | reverse complement strand
CAATGCGGTCGCCGGCTATCTGGTGAACGGGCTGGACGGACTGACGACCTACACCGCGGTTTCAGGACAAACCGGCTTCCCAACCTGCCTGACATGCGTTCCGGTGAACGTTGACCCGAAGACTATACCGGCTAATCAATTGCCCGCCCGCAACATCACGATCAGGGCGGGCCGGCGCTCATTCTACGAGTCTCAGTTCGCGAGGTACGGGCTGAACTTCGACCTGATCCCGAACTACCCTGATGAGCTTGTGAATCCGCGCAGCCACGTGGCGACCATCGGCGCTGAAACCGAAGTGATAAGAGGGTTGTTCGTCGGGGCCGATTACGTACATCAGCATCTTACCGGCATCGATCGCACTGTCGATTTGAACGCGCCGTCTCCTTTCGATCGAACCGCGCCCGGACAGGTCAGAACCGTCGCCGCGGCCAACGCCACCCGTCCAATCCTGCCGGCCAATGGCGGAGTGCGACAGGTAAATGTGTTGACGAACCTCGGCGTCGCCGATTACGACGGATTGCAGACTCAGGTCAGTTTTCGCGGCAATCGCAGAATGTACGCCGCGATCAGCTACACGCTGTCAAAGGCGACCAACAACAGCGAACCGGACGGCAACGGCATTGGCCCGAACGACGCTAACATCGCGAGGCAGGGCGAGTTCGAACGCGGCCCCAGTGTGCTCGATCAGCGCCATCGCGCGGTCATCACGTTCAGCTACCTGCTGCCGTACGGCATCACGGCCGGCGCGATGACACAGCTCGCGTCCGCCCGTCCGTTCAACGCCACTACCGGCGTTGACAACAACGGCGACGGCGCGAACAATGACCGCCCTGTTATTAACGGAACCGTCATCGGCAAATCGACCTTCCGCGGAACCGCGACATCCGACGTGGCGCTCTTCCTCGAGAGCCGCATCAAGACGTCGGAACGCACGTCCATCCTGCTCAGGTTGGAGGGCTTCAACATCTTCAATCACGGGAACTATCTCGGCCGCGGAATAACCACGTACGGCGACACGGGGACTCCGCTCCCGACCTTCGGCCAGTTGGCCTCCGTCGGGACGGCCGCAAACGCGATCCCGGCGTTCGCAAACGTAGACCCGCCGCGGATGTTCCAGGCGCAGGCGCGGTTCACATTCTAGATACAAACAAACTGCCACTTCAGAAAGGTCAGTGAATAAGGTGAGTTCACCGCCGAGGCGCGGAGATCGCCGAGACAACGCAGAGAGAGAGGAGAGATTGGTTTACCCTCCGCGTCTCCTCCGCGATCTCCGCGCCTCGGCGGCGCACTTGATTCTATAACCTAAAATCATTGAACCGATTGGGCTTTAATTTGAACAGTCTTCATTTAAGTCTTCGCTCGCTACCGCTCGCGGCGCCGATACGCAGGCTCAGTTGCAATCAGCTTTAATTACTCTCGAAAATTTCATAAGCGGTTTCGTTTGACAGAGGGCGTTCTGTTACAAATACTCCACTGCATGAACCCCCTCATTAAACTGCATCCTTTCAAAAAAACGGGCGAAAGCGCCACGTCTGACCTTGGTCCGCTTGAGCGCGAAGTGATGGAGACGATTTGGCGGCATCCGGACCGCGCGACGGAGGTCAGTGTCCGCGACATCCATCAGGCTTTTAATGAGCGCCTGGCCTATACGACTTTGATGACGACGCTCGATCGTTTGCACAAAAAGGGGCTTCTCGACAGGCGCAAGCAGGGGCGGGCGTTTTTCTACTCTCCCCGTTTTTCTCCGGACGAGTTCGAGCGCGGCGTCGCCCGTAATGTGATCGACATGTTGCTCGGCCGAGGAGCTGACGGCGTCGAGCCGATCCTGGCGTGCATCATTGACGCGGTGAGCGAACATGACCGCGCGATGCTCGATGAGCTCGATCGGTTGATCAAGGAGAAACGGCGCGAGCTGAAAGGAAAGGAGTAAAGCGGTGTTCGAATTGCTGGGAATCTGTCTGGCGTTGTCGGCGCTGCTCACGCTCAACGCTTTGGCGGCTCTGCTGGCTTCAGCGCTGTGGACCGCGATCCGCGGCCGGGTCAAGGCATGGCCGGCCGGAGCGCAGGCGCGGCTGCTATTCGCGTTGCGCGTCTTTCCTCCGGTCATCGCCATCGCCTGCGTCGGCGCGTTGCTTTTGCCCGCCTACATCAGGCACGAGCCCAGGAGCGCCGTGGAGCCGGTCAGCCTGAAGCTGGGGATTCTGGCCGCGGTCTCGGCCGCCGGACTGCTGCTCGCCCTGTGGCGCGGCGTCGCGGCGTGGCTCGCGACACACAGGCTGATCAGGAATTGGATGAGCCTTGCCGATCCTGTCAGTTTTGACCGAATCCCCGCTTACCGTTTGCGCCATCAGTTCCCCGTCATCGCCATCGTCGGGGCCATTCGCCCGAAACTTTTCATCGCCGACCACCTGTTTCAAACACTGACTCACGAAGAACTGGCTGCCGCAATCGCGCACGAGTGCGGACACCTCGCCGCCAGAGACAATCTCAAACGCGCCGCGATGCGCTTCTGCCGCGACGCGCTGGCGATTTTCCCCACCGGCGCGGGCCTGGATCGCGCGTGGGCCGAAGCCTCGGAATCCGCCGCCGATGAACACGCCGCAAGCGGAGGAAGAGCAGTCGCGCTCGATCTGGCTTCAACGCTGGTTAAAGTAGCGCGCCTCGTCCCCAAAGGGGTTAAGCCCGCAATGCCGGCCATGGCGTCGTTCATAATCGCCGACGCGGATGTGGTCGCGCGGCGCGTGTTGCGATTAACCCAACTGGCCACAAGCGACAACCTTTCGTCTCCCGAGCCGGTGTTTAAAGCCTGGCCCTGGGCCTGTTTTGCGGCCATCAACGCCTCGGCGATGTTACTGGCCTCGGACCCGGCCACGCTCCTTGCCGTCCACGCCCTGATCGAAATCGCCGTTTCAAAATTGCAGTGACGCGCTTCAGAAAATATATACGTGGGACACATTTAAATTGTCCCACATACATGATGGAAATCTTCTTCTCCCCGGCCGTCCATCTACGACGCCTAGTAGTAGTTCAAGCGCGACGTTACCATCCGCGGAATCATCTCAAATGTAAAGTGGGCGGATGATGGTGGGCAGTTCGCTCAAACTATGGGCCAATGTGTATGAACGACCCACCACCCAGCGCGTGTTATCCACTATTTTCTGAGGGGGTACAGTGAGACTACTAAGATATCTGGCGGCATTCTGCTGCCTTTTGTTTTCGGATGTTCTCGTGGAAGCTCAACCGGCGTCCGGTTCAGGCGCCAAAAACAAAGCGGAGTTGGCGGGCGTCGTGAAAGATTCGACCGGCGCCCCAGTGGCGCAGGCCGTGGTGATATTGTTGAACGCGCGCCAGTCGGTCGTGGCGTCAACGACGGCGGACGAGCAGGGGCGATTCGTTTTGAAAGGCGCGCCGGCGGGAACTTACGAATTGCGAGTGACAAGCGGCCACGGGTTCGCGACCGGCGGCAAGGCCGTGCGCATCCCATTCCAGCCTGAGAGCGAAAATTCCCTGATCGAGATCACGCTCGGCGTCGAATCCCTGTCCGCCGAGGTCACGATCACGGCCGATCTCGGCATGGCGCAATCGCCGGGGCAATCCACGCAGCAGGTCAACGTGATCGACGAGCGTAAGCTGCGCGAGCGCGCAAAATCCGTCCTGGCCCAGGCCGCGCAGGAAGAGCCCGGACTGCAATTGCAGCGCACGTCGGCGACCATGGGCGCCATCTTCGTTCGCGGGGTGACCGGCGCAAAGGTCGTAAATTACGTTGACGGGATACGTTTTTCGACGGCGACGGCGCGCGGCGGCGTCAACACGTTCTTCAATCTCAACGACGCCAGCAACCTTCGCGCCGTAGAAGTGATCCGCGGCCCGAACAGCGCTCAATTCGGCAGCGACTCGATCGGCGGAAGCGTCCATCTCGTTTCCGCAACGCCGCTCTTCAGCGGCGACGGCAGGTCCGAAATCCACGGCCAGATCAGTTCGCATTACAACAGCGCTGACCACGGATTCGGCGGAAATTCGCTGGTGACTTTCGGCGCCAGGGATCTGGCCGTATTGGTTAACCTGGCGTCGCATCGCAGCAACACGCTGCGATCAGGCGGCGGCTTCGACACGCACGCCGCAGTCAACCGATTTCTGGGCATACGGTCGGACATTTTCGGAGAGCGCTCGACCGACACCGCCTTCACGCAATACGGCGGGTTTGTGAAGCTGACTTACAGGCTGACGTCGCGCGATCAGATTTCCTTTCATTACCAGCGCTCGCAAATAGACGGGGGCAAACGCTTCGACCAGACGCTCGGCGGCGACGGCAACCTGATCGCCGACCTGCGAAACTTCATGCTCGATTTCTTCTACGGGCGCTACGAACGTTTCGGGGCCGGGCCCTTCGACACGTTCGCGCTTTCGTACTCTTATAACTCGCAGCGCGAAGAGCGCGTCAACCAGGGCGGCAACGGTAACCCGCTCGGCGCGGTCACGCATCAATACGAGCGCACCGCCGTCAATGGCGTCCAGGGACAGGCGGCCAGACAATGGTCGCGAAACAATCTGGTCGTCGGGGGCGAATTTTATTACGACCGCGTGCGCGCGCCGTCTTTCATATTCGATCCGGGCAGCGGCGCGGTCACGCCGGCGCGCCCGCGCGTGCCGGATAAGGCGACTTACCGCAACGGCGGCGTCTACGCTCAAAACGTATGGGCGGCGATTCCGGGAAGATTGCGATTGGTCGGCGCGCTGCGTTACGGCCGCGCGTCTTACAAATCTCGCGCGGCGAATTCGCCTCTGGCGGGCGGCCGGCCGTTATGGCCTGACGATCAATTGACGGCCGACGCCGTCACGCCTCGCTTCGGAACCGTCGTGACATTTACCGAAGGCGCCGCCGCCTCGTTTCAGGTCAGCCGCGGGTTCCGCATGCCTCACATCACCGACCTTGGAACCCTGGGATTGACCGGCGCCGGATTCGAAGCCAACGCGGCCGACCTCGCCGGCAGGGGAGCGACCATCGGATCGACCGCCGGTTCAGGCGCGGTCTCGACCGGCATTCCCGTCGCGCAACTCAAACCGGAGACGAGCTGGACGTATGAAGGCGGCCTTCATCTGCATCGCAGCCGCGTTGACATTGACGTCAACGGCTTCGTCAATGACATTTACGACAACATCGTATTCCAAGCGCTGATCCTGCCGCAGGGCGCCGTAGGATCACGGCTGGGCGATCAGATCATCACCTCGCAGAACTCGGCCGGCGCGGTCTTCGTTCCGGCGACGACCAACCCGGTCCTGATCCGCTCCAATTTCGGCGACGCGCGGATATACGGCGTCGAGCAGAAATTCGATGTCCGAATTTCGAAGAACTGGACCGCGGGAGAGAACTTCACCTGGCTGAGAGCCGAAGATCGCCGGACAGGACTTCCGCCGACAATCGAAGGCGGAACGCCGGCGCCGCAAGGCTGGTTGCGCGCCCGCTATACTTCGTCGAACGGGCGATTTTGGATAGAGCCTTATCTTTACGGCGCGCGGCGCCAGGACAAGCTGTCGACGCTGGATCTCGACGACCGCCGCGTCGGCGCGGCGCGTTCGCGCGGCGCAATCGCCAATTTCTTCTCGCGCGGCGCGAGAGCCCGAGGCCTTATCGCGGCCGGCGCCGACGGCAGGTTCGGGACGGCGGATGATCTGCTGCAACCGACCGGCGAGACGCTCCTCGCGGTCCAGAACCGAGCGCTCGGCCCCGGCGTGAACAGCGCCCCATTGTTCACTTACATTCCCGGCTTCCTGACCGGCGGGATTCGCGGAGGATTCCGAATCGGCGAGAAACACGACGTGACGATCGATCTGGAAAACCTCAACGACAAGAACTATCGAGGAATCAGCTGGGGAATGGACGCGCCGGGACGAGGGTTCGGATTCAGGTACAACTACCG
>DASUFM010000172.1:0-4574 GCA_036274535.1 Blastocatellia bacterium | reverse complement strand
AGACTAAGCGCTTGCGATCTATGCGGATAAGTGGTTCGCCACGCAATTAACGGTTAAACGAGACTTTGTCCAATGTGAGATCGGCGCCGGAGCGCCGATCTCACATTGGACAAAGTCTCGTATGTGAGTGCGATGCATGATTTGTCCTCTGGCAATCCGCAATCCGCAATCCGCAATCCGCAATCCGCAATCACCACCTGATCGTCACTTTATACGAGCCTGTATTATCACGGAAGTAATCATCATTGATGCCGAGGAAGAGCCGGCCGTATTCATTGGGCTCGGTCGTCGGTTCGCCGCGCGATCCAATGAAAACAAAGTTCGAATCTCGCCCGTCGCGGTAGCGAATCTTGCCGATCAACGCGCCGGGCGCGACGTCACTCATCGGATAGCTTGAAGTGCTGTTGATTGCGCTGGAGTTCCCGTTGGGCTCGCTGCGGTTGCGGGAGTCGAGTTCAATCATTCCTTCAGCCGTGATCGAGAACGTCATATTGGGCTCGACATCAATGCCAGTATCAATCCAGGGCTGATTGGCGTATACGGTGATCGTCTTTTCGCGCGCCTGGCCCGTCCTGGAGCCTCCTGGTCTCTCATCGGCGGATCTCTCGCCCGCGCCGATCCCGCCACGCGGCTGGCCCGATCTCGATCCGCCGCGATCAATAATCACATTGACGCGGAAGGAGCCGCGGGCGTCGCGCGTCTCACCATGATTTACCGTGAGATAGAGAATTCCGTCGCCGTCGGAGGTGAATTCGCGCGAACTGCCGATGAAGATCGGAGGCGAATCCGGGTCCTGCCCGATGGCGGCAATCAGGGCGCCGTCATTCTCCTGCGGCATAGGCGCATCAGGATCGGTCCGCCCCCGCAAACCTTCAGGCCCGGTCGCCGTTCGCCCCCCCAGATAAATCGTTCCAGTGGCTTCAATTCGCACATGCTGGCCCCGCCTGAGTTCGATCGGGGTGCGGAAATACTGATCTTCGAGCTTCACGTCGAAAGTGCGAATCAGATCCGGCCGTTTGCCCGATGAGTACGGCGGATCGCCGGCGTCTCCTGGCGGGCGACGCTCGGTCCTTTCCAGTGGGGGGCGAGGGGCGATTGGCGGGCGACGATCGTTGCGATCTACGACCAGCCGTAAAACCTGATCGGGGCGAAACTCCAGCCGGTTGCCTCCGGTCTCGAAAATGAACTTGCCGTTTTCATAGCCGGCGAAATTGCCCTTCAGCACGCTGCCGTCCTTCAGATAAAGCACGTCGGCAAGCGACGCGCCGGCCATCAAAACGGTCAGAATGATCGCCGCAAAAATTTTTCGCATGGTTTCTCCGGGAGTGGGTCTGTCCCACATTCAAATTTGAGTTTCGAGGGTCTACATCATAAACTCGCGCATTCCCGACCTCAATTATACTCATTCTTTATCGGGAGGCTTAATGAACAAGAGCAAATACCTGCAAGGCAAGCGCATCGCCCCGGCGCCGATCACCAAAGAGACTTCGATCGTTCAACTGATCGAGAGCAATTTTCAAGCTTACAACGCCGCGCGGCTGCGCGAGGGCGCGCAGCTTTTCGCCGAGCGCATGCTGCAGGACGACTCCACCGTCTGCCTGACCATGACCGGCGCGTTGACGCCCGCCGGCCTGGGCATTTCGGCGATCATCCCTTTGATCGAAGCCGGCTTCGTCGACTGGATCATCACCACCGGCGCCAATCTCTATCACGACACTCATTTCGGACTCGGTCTTTCGATGCACAGAGGCAGTCATCAGACCAGCGACGTGGAACTACGTGAAGAAGGCGTCGTGCGCATCTACGACATCTTTTTCGATTACGAGGTGTTGCTGTCGACCGACGCGTTCTTCCGCGAGATTATTCGCGCCGAAGAATTCCAGCGCGAAATGTCGACGGCCGAGTTCCATTATCTCTGCGGCAAATACGTCGCCGAACGTGAACGCGCGCTGGGTTTGAAGAATCATTCGCTGCTCGCCGCGGCTTATCATCACGGCGTCCCGGTCTACACTTCATCGCCAGGCGACAGTTCTATAGGAATGAACGTGGCCGCCATGGAATTGCAGGGCGGCAAGCTGCGCCTGAACCCTTCGGCGGACGTCAACGAAACGGCGGCGATTGTCCTTACGGCTAAACGCGGCGGTGGCAAATCCGCCGTGTTCATATGCGGCGGAGGCAGCCCGAAAAACTTCGCGCTCCAAACCGAGCCGCAAATTCAGGAAGTCCTCGGCATCGAGGAGAAAGGCCACAATTACTTTTTACAACTGACGGACGCCCGGCCCGACACCGGCGGATTGTCCGGCGCGACGCCCTCCGAGGCGGTCAGTTGGGGCAAGATCGATCCCGACCAGTTGCCGGGCACGGTGGTTTGTTATCTTGATTCGACCGTGGCCCTGCCGCTGATCACGGCCTACGCCTTCGCGAAACGCGCGCCGCGAAAGCCGAAGCGGTTGTATGACAGGCGCGAGGAGATGGTGAATCTGCTGAAGAGCGAGTACGCGAAGTCGGAACGCAAGTAAGAAAATCTCATTCACGAAACCACATGAAGAGACACTCAGGCCCGCTAACGCCCACTAAGTATGGATTTCACCTTTGTGATCCTTCGTGTGGCTTCGTGGATGATTTCGAGAACTTGGGTTAGCATTAAGCGTCTCCCCCCGAAGTCCGAAAATCAATAAGGAGTCACACAACCTTGAACAGAGCGCGAATTTTCAATTTCGTTTCGATAATCTCTCTCTCAACACTGGCGGTCTTTGCGGCCTGCGCGGCCGCGCCGAAAGAAGTCCAGCCCGAGACTACGGCGGCAGGCTCGTCCGCGGGCTCCGTCAGATGGACCACCCCCGCTCGATGGGAGACCAAACCGGCCGGCGGGATGCGCGCGGCCACGTACGTCATTCCGGCCGCTGAAGGCGACAGCGAGGGGGGCGAATGCGCGGTGTTCGTAAACCTGGGCGGCGGCGTCGAGGCCAACATCACCCGATGGATCGGCCAGTTCGAAAAGACCGACGGCGAACCCAAACAGAAGAAAGAGACGATCAATGAACTGCCCGTGACGACCGTCGATGTGAGTGGCACATACAAAGGCGGAGGGCCGATGATCGGTCAGCCGAGCATGTCTAAGGCCGGCCACCGGCTGCTCGGCGCGATCGTCGAAGGGCCGGAAGGCGACGTCTTCTTCAAATTGACCGGGCCCGCGAAGACCGTCGCGGCGGCAGAGAACGAGTTCCAGGAAATGCTCAAATCGGTCAAGAAGTAGAGGATTGAGGATTGAGGATCGAGGATCGAGGATCGAGGATCGAGGATCGAGGATCGCGATGTCCGTTCCACCTTCCATCTTCGATCTTCCATCCTCGATCTTCCGCTGCCCCTCGGCTTATTTCTTAGCGGCCTTCGGCTTGAAACCTCGAATATGTTTGATCAGCGCGTTGATCTGCGCCGGCGTGAGCACGTCTTTGTACGGAGGCATGGCTCCTTCGCCTTCTCGAATGGTTTTGGCGAGTTCCGCATTGGTGTGCGCCGAATGCCATTTCGCATCGGTGAAGTTGGGCGGGCTCAGGCTTTCAAGCCCCTTGCCGTCTTCAAGATGGCATTTGGCGCAATGCTTAGAATAGAGCGCGGCCGTTCCTCCGCCGGCGCTTTTGCCTTTAGCGGTTTGGGCGGCGGATTCGAGCCACGCGGACGAGGTGAGAACGGCGACGGATAAAAGTAACAGGACAAGTGTCAGTGGTTTCTTCATTGATCCTTTCATACTCCTTAAGATGCGACGGGGTTGAAGTTAGCATACAAAGAGGTACGCGATGACCTGGCAACGCCCGCATTCGAAATTAGTGAAAGCGCTTTTGCTCTGACCGACTTCAATACGCCCAAATCCTAAAGCTTGGCCGGAGTGAAATGCAAGCGTGCTCTACTCCGGCAATTCTTCCTGTTTAGGCTCGGGCAGGAAGAAGCTCAGGATCAGGATGGCCGCATAGACCAGAACCGCCACGCCGGCCGCGGCGTACGCGAGTCTCGTCGCAGGCGTTCCGCCGGCCGCCAGCGCCGCGAATTGCGTGGTCAACAGCGGGGCCGAGGCTCCGATCATACGCCCGCCGATGTTCGCCGCGAAGCTCTCACCAGTCCCGCGCAAATGCGTCGGATAAACGCGCGGCAGGTAATTCCCCCAGAAACTCAATTGCGCTACGGTGAACAACCCGGCGATGAACATGCCCCATTGCAGGAGCTGTAAATTGCTCGTTCCCGGAAAGATGAAAACCAGCGGGATCAGAATCAAGCCCGGAACCAGAAAGACGCGAAGCAAATTTCTACGGGACAGGATGCGGATCGCCAGAAACGCCAGCAGGAACCGCCCGACCAGGCCGCCGATTTCCTGAAAGAACTGCGTTTTTCCGACAGCGCTCGATATGATCTGTTGGCGCGCCTGCGGCGGCAGTAAGCTATCGACTTTGACCAGCGCGGGAACGATCTGCGGGATTTGTTGAATCGCGCCGAAAGCCGCTCCCAGACTGCATGCGAACATCGCGGCCGAGATGATCGTCACTTTGCGATATTCGGGAATGAAGAGTTCGGACAAACGG
>DASUFM010000171.1:0-9242 GCA_036274535.1 Blastocatellia bacterium | reverse complement strand
TTCATTTAATAAGCCTGTGAGCAATTACAAAATTTAGGAGTAAGCAAGCCCATAGCGCAATGGCATTAAGTTAACGCATAACCATTGGTTCCTAAACCAGGAGCTTCAAGATGCCCTCGGCATTCATCACCATATCGAAATACTCACTGATCAGGAAATGTCTTCGCGCTACGTTCCGGCTATCGGGTTGCGCGATATTCGCCGTCATTCTCGCGCTTCTTCTTCAGAGATCGGGGGCCGTTCATGGAGCCCCCGCCTCCGAAGGCTCGGAGCCTAAAGCGCGTATCGCGCCGGTGGGGGCGATCGAGTCATTCGGCGCGATCAGGATTAACGGGCGCCTGGCGCATAGCGGAACGGTTTTGTGGGGCGGCGAATTGCTGGAGGCGCCCGCGATTGAAAGCGCGCAAATAACTTTGAAGGAGATGGGGTTGATTACGCTCAGCGGCGGGTCGGCGCTCAAGCTCGTGTGTACTCCCAAAGAAGGCGACGGAGCGCCGATTTTGTTCGCTCATCTGATCGCAGGCTCGATGACCATCAGGCTGAACGGCAGGGCGGGCGCCAGAATCTGCGCGAGCAATTCGATCTTCGCCGTTTCGCCGGGATCGAGCGCGCGACTGCTGGTCAGCGAAGGCCACGGCCGCCTGCTGTCGTCGAAAGGCGAGGTGAAAGAAGATTCCGATTGGCGTTTGTTCCAGGCCGCTCGAGCCTCGCTTCAAGCCGGCGCGCAGCAGACCCCGGGCGAATACAAGATCGCGCCTTACAACTTCACATTCGGCCTGGGTGGTTACGCCGATATAGAGGCGCGCAGCGTGCGATACCTGCAATTCCGCGTCACTGACAAAGACGACAAACCCGCGCCCGATATGCTCTTGCTGATCCTGCTCAAAAAGGTTGACGGCTCTACCGGCGCCGGTTCGATCAATTACGGCGCGAGCACGATGAGCGTCAGTACGGATCAGGACGGAGTGGCGACCGTACGCTTCGACGCAAGCGTAACAATCGGCGCCCATTCCGCGATCGAAGTGACTATCGTGAAAACCAATCAGACGCTGAAAGGAAACATCAGGATCGTCAAGGGGCGGGGCTTCTGGACGCTGAAGAACGCCGCGCCGCTTATGACGACCGTGGCGACGTCCGTCGTCGTCGCCGCAATCGCCGGCCAATCGTACGGCGGCGAGTTTCCCGCAGTATCGCCCGCGCCGGTCGAGGAAGAGTCTGATCCTGCCGACGAACCTGAAATGGAAAGCAGAAGGCGCTGGCTGAACGGAAAGGAAGAGTCAGAGCGCTTTATCTACCACCATTCTGCTCGCCGGCCGCACAAGCATCGGGAGTCGCAGCGCGACCGGCGCCGTGATTATCCAGAGCGGTCCCACTCAGAGGGGCGCGAAAACCATCGGAAGTTCCACGGCGCCGCGGAACATAACCGGCCGCATCATCCGCAGCCAAAATCGAAGCGCGGAGGCAGCCGGACGTTCAGAGGTAAATTCGGCGTCACATTTTCAGTGAAACACTGAGGACATCGATATGAACATCTCTTCTGCTTTGCGCATTGCCGTGATGACGCCGCTCGTTCTGATCGCGGCGTTCTCCAGGTCCGACGTCGTCGCGCCAGCGGCTTTGGCGCAGGAGTCATGTCTGCTGAGAGGCCGCGGAGAAGTCGGAACGATCCTGACCACCGCGCGGCCCTTCGACCGATGGGCTCTGGTGATCGGCGTATCGCGGTTCCAGTACGGCGACAAAGAAGTCGGCGGAAGGCAGATCAGCAATCTGCGAGGCCCGGAAAACGACGCGCGCGCCATACGCGATTTCCTGCTCACGCCGGAAGGAGGCGAGTTCCCTCCGGATCATATCCGGATCGCGCGAAACGAAGAGGCCACCAGATCCGCGGTGATCGCCGGTCTCGAATGGCTGCGCGGCGTGGCCAAGCCGGATGATTACTTCGTGATCTTCTTCGCCTCGCATGGCGATGTCGAAGAGAACGCGGGCCGTGAAGTCCCTTACTTCATCGTTCATGACACCGACCCGCGCGATTTCGCCAACACGGCGGTCAAGATGGACGACTTCTTCGAGACTATCAAACACATGCGGGCGCGGCGCGGCCTCGCGCTTGTGGACACATGTCACAGCGCGGGCATCGTCAGCGGGGTGCGCGGTGGGTCGAACCGAGCTTCGGCGCTGCTGGATCAGGAGCTGGGGAAACTGAGCGCTGGGATCGGAGTGCTGGTTTCCTGCAAACAGAACCAGAAATCCTTCGAGGACGTTGAAAACGGCGTCTTCACCTGGGCGGTGATCGAGGGGCTGCGCAGTTACGCCGACCGGGACAATGACGGCATCGTCAGGCTTTTCGAGCTGGCCGATTACGTGCGCGCGCGCGTGCCGGAGCGCCAGGAGCGCCGCCAACTGCCGCCGCAAAACCCCGATTACTTCAAACCGGTTGGGGCCGGCGCCGACGAATTGCCTTTATCGATCGTCGGCGCGCTGCGGGACCCCTCGAACGCTCCGACGCGATTCGGCGCAATGGTCATCCGCGTTCCGGAATTGGACGACGTGGAAATCTCTATCAACGGCTGTTCTATCGGCAAGGTGGGTTCGCGCAGGGAACGGGTGATCCGCGCGCCAATTGGCGAGCATCAGCTTCTATTTACGAAAGGCGATCTCAAGCTGGAAGAGAGGGTGAGCGTCGAGGCTGATGAATCCGCCAACATCGAGGTCAATCTCGCCTTCTCCCGCAGCGATCAGATGTCCTTCGTGGCGCCGCCCCGCGGCCAGAAGAACATCTACCTCGCCGGCAAGGCTTCGCCAGAAGCCGCGCTGAACCTGATGAAAGAAGGAATCGCGAAATACGACCGGCAGGATTTCAAGGCCGCGAGAAGTAAATTTGATCGAGCCGTCGCGGCCGGCGGAGGCTCGGAAGCGCTGGTCTATCTCGGACGCGCTCAGCAATCGCTCGGATTGAAAGACGACGCGATCAATAGTTTCAGCCGGGCCCTTGAACTGAAGCCCTCGGATTACCAGACCCGCGCGCTGCTCGCCGAAGCGCAGTTCAATAAAGGGCAGGACACGAACAAAATCATCAGGACGCTCGAAGAGATCATCAATCAGCATCCGCGCTACGAGTTCCCTTACGCCGTGCTTGGCGACGTCCTTTTCGCGCGTCGCGACTTGAACGGCGCGGAGTTGTGGCTGCGGCGCGGCGTCTCGGTCAATCCGGCGTTCGCCCCGGCTCACCTGATACTGGCGAATGTCCTGATGTACGAAGACCCGAGGAAGACTTTCGTGGACGGCGAAGCTATTCGACCGGCCCGGCCCTTGCGCGAATCCATAGACGAGTCGGAAACGGCGCTGCGGCTCTTCAAGGAAGTCTCGGAGAAAGAGGTCAGCCTGCGTCGCAGCCTCGAACATCTTTCTATCTCCCACGTCATATTCGGCGGCGGGCGCTACGCGAACAAGGAGATTTTCGCCGAAGCGCATTACATGGTCGCAAAAGCGCATACCCGTTTCGCAATCTACGATCCGTACCTGCCGAACGCCGAGCGCAAAACTCATCTCGACCAGGCGCGGCTTCACCTGACTGAAGCGCGAAAGCTGGCCGAAAAGATGAGCGAGAAACTTCGCCTCGCGCTTACGCTCAATACCAGCGCGTCGAATCACTTTCACAACGGAGCCTTTACGGAAGCCGTCGCCGACGCGAAAGCCGCGGTCAAAATCATCGAGACTTTAAAGAAATCCGGCCCGACGAGTTTGAAGGACGAAGAGGCTGAATCCCATCTGACGCTTTCCAGATCGTATGAAGCGCGCCAGGAATTCTGCCTGGCCAGAGACCATCGCCGCCGCGCATTCGAGATCATCGGGGCGAACCTCAATGAACAGGATCGCCGGCTGTTGAATGAAGAGATCGCCGATCTGGATGGGAAATGTAAGCTGCGAGGGAATCGCTAAATCATGACCATCAGGATTTGGACATTCAACCCTGGATTTATGGTGTTCAAAGCGCTGACCTGCGGCCTCATGCTCGCGCTGGCGGCCTTTACGCCATCCTGCAAAAAAGAGACCGCCGAGCCTGACTGGTCCACGTCTTTTACCGGCTGTGATGTCGGGAAGTGGCCGCAGTCCCTGCCGGTCGCCAAACGCTCTCAGAATGAGCGGATCAACGTTACATTTTATGAGACACAGAAAGCGCCTGCGGCTGGCGATTCGTTCAAGCGGCTGCGAATGAACGAGGAACAGAAATGCATGCTCAGCGGCGTCAAACGCAATCGAAGCGGGATCGATACGAAAATACTGAAGCTCCAGCGGTATCGCACGATTATAAACGGGCGGCGGATTTTGCAGTACGGTTACATCTACCCAGGCAAAACTCCTCAGGAGCCTTCGGCGATCCGCCGCCTGCCAAAAGACGCGCCGGATCGCGCCGGGAAAATCAAAAAGGTGGTTTGGGATGAACTTAGACATGAGGGCGAGACATCGGCGATCAACGCTTACGATTCGCAATTGCTGACCTGGGGACGCGGTTTCGGAGCGCGGACCGGCATGCTGCCACAGGTCATGGAGATACTCTTCAAAGACCGCGCGGTGGCTGAAGCGTTCCGTTCTTACGGCATAGATTTCGTCGCCGCCGAAAAGGAGCAGGGTTATCGCGTGGTAAACCTCAGGACCGGCGCGGTTGAGACCGGCGTGGACGCTCTGCGTTTGATTCAAACAGACCCGCAACTGCTCGGAGCTTTTGTGAAGATCGCCGAAGATTCGCGCTACGGCCAGCAGGTCGCCGACGCGCAATGGGAAATCGTGTCCAAAAACGCCGGCGCCGTGCCGGCCTACGCCACGAACTGGGATGACCGATGGATCGCGCTCGTCTCGCACATCAGCCACTGGTGGCCCGCAACTGGTTGGCGCGGGAAAGAGAAGGTCGCGAGCTACGCCGGCGCCAGGACAATCAGGGATCTGTTGATCCGATTCGGACGCAAGGCCGCATCCTCAAATCCCAGCGGCGCGCTGGTCGTCGCCAACGCCGATACGATCACCAACTTCAAACGCTGGGGCGACGGAGTAGCATGGCAGGCGATATCGTCGGTAACCAGTTATCCAATTCCTTTCACGAATAAACAACTCGCCGATGCGAAGAACACTCAGTTCCGCAATCTGGTCTGCATTCTGGCGCCGGGAGGATCTTCATACTATTTCTTCGATTTCCTGCCGGCAGTGAAGCCGCCGCCCCCGGGCGCAAAAGCCAGGGTCATTCTGCGGCCAGGCGATCTGTTCGTGATGGTCATGAAAGAACTTCCCATGACCGATCTGCTAAACAGCCTCGCCGGTCTCGAAGTTGAAGAATTACAGGCCAGGCTGAATGAATACGACATACATCCGAATTACGCGGCGGCTTACGGCGTCCGTCCCCGGATTGCGATGAAGGCGGCCTTGCTGGTTCTGCCTGAGACACAAGCCACGCCGGAACGGAAACGGAAAATCCTGGACGACCCGGACTATAAGAGTTTGAACGTTAGTGAGCAGGGAGATCTCAAAGTTTTTCTCGATTTGCAATAGACGAAAAGAAAGGATCATGAATGAATAATCCGAGAATCATTACAGCCATCCTGATCGCCTCGTCGCTGATGATTGCGTGCTCTCGCAATAAGACGGCGCCTGCGCCGTTGCAACCGGCCGCGCCGTCGCCGTCCTCGGCGTCGAAGCCGGCCGCTTCGCCCCTGAGAGCGGCGGCCACGCCCACGACTTCAGAGACGGTCGTGGCGGATATCGCGACGGAAAAAGCTCCTGCCCCGTTGGCGCTGGTTTTATCGCAATCCGCGCCGCCTGGGTTGACAGCCACAATCGAGCCGAAAGTCATCGAAAGAGGATCGCCCTGCCTGTTTGCAATCACGGCCCCGAAGGCTCTTTCGTCATTGAATGGCTCGTTGATGGGAAAGAGGGTTTTCTTCAATCCAGATCAATCGCGAAAGACATGGTATGGGCTGGCCGGCGTCGGTCTGGAATCCCGGCTCGGTAGCCAGACCATCACTCTGAAAGGAAGCGACGCGGCTGGACAACCTGTGACATTCACCGCTCAGTTCGAAATCGAAGCCGGGAAAGCGAATATTACCGTGCCACCCGAATTCACCAATCCCGACGACGAGGAAAAGGCCCGGGCAGCTCGCGAAGCGATTCTTAAACGCGAGGTCTTCAAAACTCTCTCAGCCGAAGCCTTGTGGAACGGTTCGTTTCTCTGCCCGGTGGGCCGGGACATTCGCGTGACAGCCGTTTTCGCCGGCACAAGAAGATTCAATAGAGGCCCTGTGAAATCGCACCGGGGAGCCGATTTCGGCGCTCCGAAAGGAACTCCGATCAAAGCCATGAATGGCGGCAAGGTAATTCTGGCCAGGAACCTTTTCTATGACGGCAATATTGTCACGATAGATCACGGCCAGGGACTGCTTTCACTTTACCTTCACCTTTCGAAGTTCGAGGTTAAAGAGGGCGACAAAGTCGGTCCGGGGCAAATTATCGGATTGAGCGGCGGCACCGGCAGGGCTTCGGGACCGCACCTGCACCTTCAGGTCAAATGGGAAGGGATCGACATAGATCCTATGGAGTTGATGACGTTGAAACTCCCATCGAACCTCGCGAAAAGTAACTAAAACGAATAAATGACGAGAATATTCCGAAGAGTTTGTACAAGATATGACGATTCGAAGAATCTCTGCTTCGCCCCGCCTCGAAAGGGACGAAGCTTTCGAGGAAAGCGCTATGGAGTGGATCAAGAAAGTAATAAGCCGAACACCGAAATACGTCTTAGCCCTGGCCTTATTGTTACGCTGCCTGCCTTCCGTATGCGCGCAGAACGGCCCAAACATAGCCTCTCCCGGCGAGGCGCCGAAGAAATTCGCGCTGGTCATCGGAATCGACAAATACGAAATCTCCCCATTGCTCGGCTGTGTTAAGGACGCGGAGAGATTTCGTGACGCGCTGATAAACTACAGCGGCTTCGAGCGGGAGAATATCGAGATGTTGACCGACGAAGCGGCGACTTATAAATCGATTCTCCAGGCCATTGTCAGGAACTACCAGAAAGCGCGATCGGGTGATCTTTTCGTCTTCTACTTTTCGGGCCATGGCACGCTCTTTCCCGACGAGCAGTCGGCGGACCTCGACGAGAAAGCGACCATCGAACCGCCCAACCTGATTCCGGGAAAGTATGACGGCGCGATCTGCCCGATCGATGTCGATTCCGAGATCAACAGCAGCGGCAGGCCTTGGGAGAACCTGCTTCTCGATGACACGCTGGCCTGGCATTTCTCCCGCTTTGCGGGCAAAGGGTGCGCGGTCTTCTTCATCTCCGACAGTTGCCATTCCGGCGCCCAGGCCAGAAACGCTTCCGGCGCTGAAATCATCTCGAAGAAACTGGACCTGACAAAAGCGCTCCGCAGTTTACGAAGCGCGGAGGACGGCGATAACGGCTTCCTCAAGCCGGATCAAATCAGGCAAAAACTGTTGGATATTCCCTCACCCGCAATTTCACGGGAAGTCGGATCCTACAACATGCGCGGCCAGTACCTGTTGTTGGCATCTTCGCGCGACATACAAGAATCGGGAGCGACCAGGCAAGGGAGTCTATTTACCAACGCGCTTCTCGACGTTATGCGCGAACGGCCCAGGGCGACCATCCGGCAGACTTACGAGGAGGTCGCGGCCAGGGTCAAGGAGTTGTCCGTAACCAGGGACAGACTACAAGAGCCTCGACTGGACATACGTTTTTACAAGAGCAGTTTAGATGCGCCCTTTTTAAGCCTGCCTGGGGCGACTACGCAAACTCGATCCGCCGCATTGAAAGTCGCCGTCAAGGTGATCAATGAGAATGGCCAGGCAATCAGGGGAGCCAGAGTCACATTATTCTCCGCGACCAGGAAAACTCCGGTTGCGACAGGTCTGGCGCCGTCTGGAGGCGTTTTCCAGACAAAGAGTTCACTCAAATCCGGGAACTACCGGTTGCGTGTCGAGCGCGCCGGCTATGTGAAAGTCGAGGACCAGGTCGAACTTATTGAAGGAAGTCAGAAAGGCAAGGCATCATTCACAGTGAGGTTGAGAAAGCGCTGATGAGAAAACCGCTATCGTTTTTACTGTGCTTCTCATTGCTCGCGATCGCGACGCCTGCCCTGACGGTCCGGACACGCCGGACACAGAAGGCGCAGGCTCTTGCCGCTGATGAAGCGGCGAGCCTTGGGGAAAGATACGAAATGGAAGCGGCGCGCGGCGGCGGCGCGCTTCACGTCACGCCGGACGTCGCTTTCGAGCGCGTCCACTTCTTCTTTTCATCGGCGCTTGAGGAGATCGAAGGGAAACGGCTCTCTCCCAAACTCGATGAGATACTGGACGAACTGGAGGAGGAGCTGGGGGAAGCGCGCAATCGCGCCACGGACGGCGTCGTCAGAGAGTTGCTTGCGCGTAATGAATGGCATATTCGGGTCGCCCGATGTTTACTCGACGAAACCGTTACGCCCTCCGCTGACCAGGTTGCGGAAGAGCTGAAACTCATCCTGGCGGCCGATAAAACGGCCCTCTCGCCTGTCATGGGATACCTGGAAGATTACACACAATACATTACGAGGGGACATTACACGAAGAACGAAGCGCTGGAAAGATATTTTCGGGCTGTGACCTGGTTGGGTCGAGCCGCTTTTTACCTCGAATCGAATCCCACCGCCGGAATCGACGAGGAGTTGGCCACGCGACTTACCGCGCAGGCCATGCTGCTCATCTCCGCGGTTTCACGGAACAAATCAATTATCCACAGGCTGGAAAAATTCGAATCCATGATGACGGCGATCAACGGCGCAAGCGATGACCTGAATTTAGCGGAAGCCGGCTCATTGATTTCACGCGTCGCTGGAGAGCGTTGGACTGACCAGAATGACTACGCGACCATGATCGGCGCCCAACAGGTTGCGCGTGTGCAAGCCTGGATGCTCTCGAACGCCCGGCGTCCGCGCATTCTCGGCGCTTACGCGGCCGAAGGCCGTATCTCTCCTCCGCTCTCGATACGTATCATCGGACAACGATTCTCGGCCGATTCCTACGTGTTTCAGAATCTGACTTTCGACCGGGTCAAGGACCTGACTTTAAGCGAGGCTGAACAAAGACGGTGGGACGCAATAAGAAGCAGGCCGTCTCCGCCCGTCGCGCGCGCGCCTGGCATGCTTACCACACTTTCGGTGACGAAGCAGAAACGACGAGTGCGGGGAATGCCTCGCGGA
>DASUFM010000170.1:0-2809 GCA_036274535.1 Blastocatellia bacterium | reverse complement strand
TGCTGCCTGGGCAATTCGGTCGCAGGATGCGTTCCAGGCTTGTTTTCTTCATTGACATTCCTTCTCCTCACATTGTGCCTGGAAGAAGCCGAGCGTTCACTAGAATCAGCTCTTTTCCGAGGTCGATCTCTTTCTGCACGCTGGCGAGGGCGAGATGAGCTACGGCGTCAATTTAGGCGAAAGCGACGTGGGCGTTACTCAATCTATGGACGCCCAACTGCGCGGGCTGGAGAGCAGGTTGGAGAAATCGCTCGCGACGCAACGAGAGCTTGAGCATCGCCGGAAACAGATCGCAATAGAACTCGGTAAAGGCTGGGAACCAGCGGGAAAGTACCAGGAATTGAAACTCCGGCTCGGCGCCATCAATCAATCGCTCATAGAATCCGGCGCCGAAATCGAGGCGTCTCCCGAATTATCGAATCTTGCCGAAGATGCCTTGCAGCCGATTGATCCTGGCGTCGGCTTTCATCAGATCCTCAGCCTGGCCGAAGACCCTGGCGCTACAGCGCAGGAAGAAACTGCTTCCTCGGATGAGCCGCCGCTTTCTTCTTCTGAGGCGCCGGCGGTCTGTTGCGAGGAAGAGCCGTCCGTCGCCGCCTCCCGCATTCGATTTGCGCAGAACAATGACGGTGTTTTTCTCACCGATTCAGGGGGCGATGCGGAATGCGAGCCAGCGGCTGATCACTCCATTGCGACATCTATTATTAATGATGGCGCTCAGGCTTCAAAGGCGAAGGCAGCCAACCGGGGCGCCGTCACAAAGACAGTCACGACGACAGGCCCGTCCCAGCAGATGAGCTTCGACTGGTCCTGACGCCGCAGCCAAAAAGAAAAGCGGGCGGCATTGCCATGTCTCAAGGAGGACGTGGCAATGAAGAAGTCTAAACCGTCACGCAGAGTCGCCGATCTCATCGCCCTGGTCGATTCGATCATCGCGTATTGGAAATCCATCGCGGAGGCGAACTTTAAAAAGGCGAATCCAGACGCAGACCTGGCTGAATTTGAGAAGGTGTGGCCGAATGTCCTCGATAATTTCTTTCTTGCGGAGACCGTCCGCACGGCAAAACGGCTGCGAGCGTTTTCCTCTGAAGGCCGCGAAAACTAACTGATATCAAATTCTGCCCTTCCGATTGCGACAAAGAATCTTCGGCGCTGATCGGCGGTCGTTTTCTTCCCACTCCCATTTCTCGGTCAACGGTACCAATAGCGGCATCATTCGTCATATAATCCCATCTCCTCGGACAGTTCAGTCATCTGGCGCAACGCCTCCTTCGCTTCTATCTTTCGCTTCCGCATTATGCAGAACAACGCATGCGGAAGCGGATCTAGTGTGCCCTGATAGACGGTCTCTTTTATTGAAAGAACGCTCAACCGGCTGCCGAAAATCTCCCGAATCTGTTCAGGCGTGAACCGGTATGGGCCTTGCTCTCCCGGCTGTAAACGGCTGAAGCACTTCAGGAAGAGATAGCCGCCCGTTTTCAACAGGCCACTGACTGTCCTGACGTAATCCTGCCTCCGCTCGGACGCGAGGACGTGGAAGAGCCCGCGGTCGAAAATAAGATCGAACTGCCCGTCGAGCCTGGTGTCGAGTATGTCATCCTGCTCCCAGGTGATTTCGATCCCCTCCTTTCGCGCCTTCTCACTAGCCAGGCGGATAGCCGCCTCGGAAATATCTGTCGCCGTCACAGCGAATCCTCGTCGGGCGAGGTGTATGGCCTGAGTGCCGGGTCCGGTACCGAGGTCGAGGGCGCTCCCGCTTCGCAATCCGAATTCGCCCAGCGCCTTTTCTAGGTCGTCGTCCAATTCAGGATTGAACCAGGGCAGAGATTCGATCTCTTGTTCCCGGTACAAATCCTCCCAATGTGGGAACTCATGCTTCTCATCATCGGACATATTTATCCTTCTCGTATAGCGCTCGTTTCGATGGGCGGCCTGGTCGCATCAGTGTATGCTTAAAGTCTTTAACCGTTCCTTCCCGCCAACATTCCTCAGGCGTCGGTTTTGCTCAGAAGTGCGCGGATGTCGCGCATCGGGAGGAAAAGTCTCATCGGATCATCAAGGCTCTCTTCGAAGCGGTAATGTCGATAGAAGGCTTTAGCCTGTTCGTTGAGGGCGTCAACTATCACCGCGTAGGCTGCGCTGATCTCGGCGACCTCGGCCGCCCGCTTGAGCGCGTCGTAGACCAACGCCGCGCCCAAACCTTTCCCTTGCATTGATATGTCTATGGCAAGACGCGCCAGCAAGATCACAGGAATCGGGTACTCGCGCGGCAATCCCTTTGACCGTGGCACGCTCTGAAACGTGACCGAGCCATTTGCGAGTGTGTAGTACCCCAGCACGCGACTATCATCTCGTGCGGTTGCCACGTAAATACGCCCGATGTTCTTCTTCTGGTGCTGCGACGCATATTGCAACAGGTAACGGTTAAGCGATTCTTCGCCGCAGTCGAACCCTTCGCGCTCGTGCCCGGCGTTGAGCTGCTCAATGGTGATCTGGAGCAATTTCTATTCTCCTCTTGTCATCCGGGCATGCAGCCGCGCGGCTCGCTCCAGTTCCGGCAACGGTTTGGGCGGGCGGTCCAGGGCCGCCAGAAACCGGTCTCGGTCCCGGTCGGTCATTTCCAGTCGCTGGTGGCGCTCGATGGTCTCAACGGCCAGTTGCACCAGATTGGAGACCGCGAAATCCGTGACCGTTTGCCCAGTCAGCGTGGCGGCGCGCTCGATCAGCGATTTCGCCTGAAAGTTAATTCGCATTTCTAGCCTCACTGACCGCGATTTCGTGGACTTGACGGATTTAGCTCTTTTCGCAA
>DASUFM010000169.1:0-8293 GCA_036274535.1 Blastocatellia bacterium | reverse complement strand
CGCCCCGCTTCCAGGGTTTCGTTTGTCTCGGCGGGCCGCAGCGTGTAGCCGTCTTCGCGAGCCTGGAAATAAACGAACTTTCCTTCGAGGGGCTTAAACAGCCGGTCGGCGTCCCTGATGTACGCGTTCGGCGCGCCCCAGCCTTTGGCGAGCAGGTTGACGTGCGCCAGCGGAGCCGAAGAAGTTGTGGTAATCACGCCCTGAAGCGGCGTCAGCGAGATGGGCGCCTCGCGGAAGATGGCGATCTCGTTGCGGTCGATGATCGTATCATCGGTCATTCGATCGATGATACGCAATACGCCCACGGCCGCCGCCGCGTTCAGCGCCAGGTAATCCCCCGGCGAATCGATCTCGGACGCGGTTAATCGGGGGACCTCGGCGGCGATCGGGGCCGAGGCCTCTTCCTGACGGGCCGAATTCGGCTTGAAATAGAGAGGCGCGAAGAAACTCCTGCTGAGAGTTCGATAAGCTTCCTTTACGATTTCCGCCGTCGCCAGGTCGCCTTCCCAGAATTCAAATGTGAATTTGCCGGCTTTGGTCTGCCAGGCGATTGTGCCGAGAATGAAGCGGCGATTGGCTTCCAGATAGTTGCGCCGGAAGAATTCGCGGCCGCGTTCGAGCGTGAGATAATTCGCGTTCGCGAATTCGGCGTGAAACGAGTATCGCTTCGAATTGACGTAATATGCTTTATTTCCACCTTTCGCGGCGCGGTCGATGACGAACATCAGATGCGGCAGCGCGTAGAATCGCCCCCGATAGTAAACGCGCGAGAGAGAATCGAATTCGGCGCGCGAATCAACGCGCGGGCGCCAGCGGATTGACTTACTGGTTTTGCGCGCCGGGGTTTGACCCGCCCGGGTTTGAGTTGCCCGGGTTTGAGTTGCCCGGGTTTGAGTTGGAGGATTCTGCGCAAAAGCCTGAAGCGATAAACAGAGCGCAAGAAATAAGGTCAGACTTGACTTCATTTTGAAGATTCGCTGATTGATTGTTGGCCATTCGAGAACAGGAATTACAGCCACGAATGAACACGAACATTCACGAATAACCACAAAGAGATTGGCGCTTATTTGTGTTCATTCGTGGCTGTAATTCCTGTTCTCCAAATCTGTGATTGCGCGCCGCGCGTAGCGTATATCAAAATTTCAACCGATGACAAAGCTCGAGAAAAAATTGCGGGCGGCTTTGCGGCGATTTGGGATCGGCGAGCAGGACTCCGTCGTGGCGGCTGTTTCCGGCGGGGCGGATTCGGCGGCCATGCTCGACGCCCTCGCCAGATTTCGACGAAGCGAGGGGCGGCCCGGCTCGATTACCGTGGCTCACCTCAATCATCTGTTGCGCGGCGAAGAATCGGATGAAGACGAAGCGTTCGTTCGAACTTTGTCGGGCCGGTTGAACCTTCCGTTCTTCACAGAAAGAATCGCGGTCGCCGACCGCGCTAAAGCGGAGAAACGGAATCTGGAGTCTGTGGCGCGAAACCTGCGCTATGAATTTCTGCTGAAAGTCGCTGAATCGAGCGGGGCGAATTTCGTTTTCACCGCGCATACGTTGGACGATCAGGCGGAGACGATTCTGATGCGCTTGATTCGCGGCTCCGGCGCGGAAGGTCTGCGAGGAATTCATCAGACCGTCGCTTTAAACGGAGGCGTGAGACTGATTCGCCCGATGCTCGAAATCACGCGAGCCCAGGTGATCCAGCATTGTGAACATTACGAACTGAAGTTCCGCAGCGACAGTTCGAACTTTCTGGTCGATTTCATGCGCAATCGCGTTAGACTGGAGCTCCTGCCGATGTTGGAGACATTCAACCCGCGCGTCAAAGAATCGCTCGCGCGCGTGTCCGAGTCCCTGACAGGGGACGATGATTATTTGCGCGCCGTGGCCGGGGAATTCCTGGACGAATCGCGTGATGAACCGGGCCTTAACGCCAAAGCCCTGGAGAAAACTCCATCCGCGATCAGGCGCAGAGCGCTGCGGTTGTGGCTCCGCGGCGAACGCGGAGACTTACGCCGCATTAACGCCACTCACATCGGCGCGATTGAAAGTCTCATCAGCAGTCCCGGCGGGCGGCGCGTCGAATTGCCGGAAGGCGGCGTCGTTGCGCGCGAGTTCGATTATTTGAGATTTATTCAGTCCGGCCGGATTGAGACAGTTGAGAACCCGCCTGAGCCTGTCGAGCTAAGAGGAAATGAGGCGCGAGACTTCGGGGGATTTACGTTCATGCTGAAGCGTGGGGTGGCGCGGACGGGCTTGAATCACGGCGAACCGGACATAGATGGAAGCCGGGAAGTGGGGACGGCGCTGCTGCGCGAATGTGAGGAATTGGACGGGCTGCGACTGCGAACGCGGTTTCCGGGAGCGGCTTACATCCCCGCAGGCGCGCGGCGCGCTGTCAAACTCAAGACGCTCATGATCAAGCGCAAAATTCCGCTAACGCAGCGCGACCGATATCCTATTGTAGTGACAGCGGATAATCGCATAGTCTGGGCGCCGGGATTGCCGGTGGCGCGCCAGTTCGCGCCGGACGTTGAAGATGAGAAATGCGCCTTAATAGTCGCTGAAAAATCCGGCAAAATATCCGCTAAAACATCGGATTGATTGGGGTTTTTCGTAATGATGTGAAACTGTGGATTAAGCTTCCCCGTCTTCTTGATTAGATACGGCAGATAGGGAAAAATGCCAAGCGAAATTCGGGGAAATGGGCTAGAATGGCGCTGAGGTCTTTAACGGAGGTAAATGGTATTGAACTCAACAATCAGACAAGTGGTCTTTTGGGTGGTGATTATCGGGGGCGCAATTCTGCTTTACCGGTACTTCCATAATCCCACAACCAATCAGCCGATGCAGTTAAGCTATTCTGAGCTTGCATCCAAGGTTGAATCCCCCTCAAGGGAGATATCATCGGCCGTCATCGAAAAGGAAAAAGTCACCGGCAAATTCGCCAGTGGCGGGACTTTTACGACGGACCTGACCAACGATTTCACCGCCGACAAGCTGGTTGATTTAATGCGCAAGAACGGCGTGAAGGTCGATTTCAAGAACTCATCGAGCAGCGGTATGGTGCTGCAGATGGTGGTGTTTTACGCGCCTTTCATCCTGATTATCTTATTCTGGATATTCATGATTCGCCAGATGCAGTCGGGCGGCAACAAGGCGCTCTCGTTCGGCAAGAGCCGGGCGAAACTCCTGTCGAATCAGCAGAAGCGAGTAACTTTTAAAGACGTCGCCGGCGTCGAAGAGGCGAAAGAAGAGCTGCAGGAGATCATCGAATTCCTGAAAGAGCCGCAAAAGTTCCAGAAACTCGGCGGGCGCATTCCGAAAGGCGTTTTGATGATGGGCCCTCCGGGCACGGGCAAGACGCTGCTCGCGCGCGCGATCGCGGGCGAAGCCAACGTCCCCTTTTTCTCGATCTCGGGCTCGGATTTCGTCGAGATGTTCGTAGGCGTGGGCGCCAGCCGCGTGCGCGATCTGTTCGAACAGGGCAAGAAGAACGCGCCCTGCATCATTTTCATTGACGAAATCGACGCCGTCGGCCGCCATCGCGGAGCGGGGCTCGGCGGCGGGCACGACGAGCGTGAACAGACGCTCAACCAGTTGCTGGTCGAGATGGACGGTTTCGAATCGAACGACGGCGTGATCCTGATCGCCTCGACGAACCGGCCCGACGTGCTCGATCCCGCGCTGCTTCGTCCCGGACGCTTTGACCGTCGAGTGATCGTCAATCGTCCTGACGTGAAGGGGCGCGAAGGCATTCTGGCCGTTCACACGCGTAAGATTCCTCTGGGCGAAGACGTCGATATTTCAGTCATCGCTCGCGGCACGCCCGGATTCACCGGCGCCGATCTGGCCAACCTGGTGAACGAGGCCGCGCTCAACGCCGCCCGCTACAACAAGAAGGTCGTCGCGATGCACGACTTCGAGTGGGCCAAAGACAAGGTGCTGATGGGTTCGGAGCGCCGATCGGCTGTGATGTCCGAAGAGGAGAAGCGGACAACGGCCTATCACGAAGCCGGACACACCATCGTCGGGCTGAAAGTCCCCAACGCCGATCCGGTTCACAAGGTCACGATCATCCCGCGCGGAATGGCTCTGGGGTTGACGCAGCAATTGCCTGAAGGCGATCGCTACACTCACAGCCGCGACTACATCGAAGGCTCGATCGCGATTCTGATGGGCGGACGACTGGCCGAGGATATTTTCCTCGGAAAGATCACCACTGGCGCGTCGAACGACATCGAGCGCGCAACCGATCTTGCGCGCAAGATGGTTTGTGAGTTCGGCATGTCAAATCTTGGCCCGCTGACTTTCGGCAAGAAGGAAGAGCAGATCTTCCTCGGCCGTGAAATCGCTCAGCACCAGGATTACAGCGAAGACACCGCGATCAAGATCGATCAGGAAGTCAAACGCATCGTGATGGAGCAATACGAGCGCGCGCGCCAGATCATCATCGAGCACCGCGACGCTCTCGATCGTCTGGCTCACGAACTGCTCGGACGCGAAACGCTCGACGCCGTTCAGATCCGCCGCATCGTCGCCGGTCTGCCGCTCGACGATGACGGTCCGTCGCCGAGAACCGAACCGGAACCCGGCAAGCCCACGGACAAGGAACCGGTTCTCAAACCGATCCTGCCTCCGATCACGGGCAGCAATCCGGCTACCGCTTAAAAAGGTAGCGTTAGGTCCATAGGGCCTATAGGACTTATAGGTCCTATAGGCCCTATTTTTTATTCGGCCAGCAGCATCCTGGCGATCGTCACTTTTTGCATGTTGGATGTCCCCTCGTAAATCTGGCCGATTTTCGAATCGCGGAAGAATTTCTCGACCGGATAATCTTTCACGTAGCCGTAACCGCCGTAGAGATTCACGGCGAGCGAGGACACTTCTTCGGCTATTTCCGAAGCGAAGAGTTTGGCCATCGCGGCCTGTTTAATGAAGGGAAGTTTGGCGTCTTTCAACCGGGCGGCGTTGTAAACCATCAGCCGCGCGGCTTCGATTTTGGTGGCCATTTCGGCTATTTGAAACTGCACGCCCTGGAATTCGCTGAGCGACTGACCGAACTGTTTGCGCTCTTTCGTGTAAGCGCGCGCCGCCTCATATGCGCCCTGCGCCAGCCCGACCATCTGCGCTCCGATGCCGATGCGCCCTTCGTTCAAGGTCTCGATCGCGATCTTGTACCCTTTGCCGAATTCGCCCAGGACGTTTTCTTTGGGGACGCGGCAGTTGTCGAAGAGCAATTCGCAGGTTGACGACGCGCGTATACCCAGTTTGTCTTCCTTCTTGCCCACTGAAAAGCCGGGAAAATCCTTTTCGACGATGAAGGCCGTAATTCCCCTGTAGCCTTTGCCCGGATCGGCGTTGGCGAAGACTATGAAGAGGCCGGCCTCATTGCCATTCGTTATCCACATTTTGCGGCCGTTGATCAGATAATGATCGCCTTTATCTTCGGCTCTGGTTTGCATGGCGAACGCGTCGGAGCCGGAACCGGCCTCGCTCAAACAGTAAGCTCCGACAGTGTCGGCCGCCAGCCGCGTGATGTATTTCTTTTTCTGGGCCTCGGTTCCGTAATTCAAAAACGCGTTGATCGTCAGTGTGTTGTTAACGTCAACGCAGACGCTGATCGAAGGATCGACGCGGGCAAGCTCTTCGATGGCCAGACAGGCCATGAAAAACGACCCGCCAGAGCCGCCGTATTCCTCGCCCGGCTCTATGCCCATCAGCCCGAGTTCAAAACATTTCCGAATGATCTCGGGGCGAATTTTCTGTTTTTCGTCCATCTCCCGGACGTAAGGTTTGATCTCGGCCTCCGCGAATTCACGGACGCTCGACTGGAACAGCCTCTCCTCTTCAGACAAAACAGTCAGCGGCTGGACCGATAATTCTTCCGCCCCCTGTTGAGTTTGAGCCATAGTCTCTCCTCCCAGTGAAAACACTGATTGCGTGATGAATGCTGATGACGCATTGTGTCGTCGTAAAAATGAATCGTGATTCAGTTCGGCATCTTACAATAGCGCCCATGCTTTTCCAACTTTGAAGGGAGGGAGGCGGAAGTCATGATCAAGGAGGCGCGGCCGCCCTGCGCTCAATGGTTGATTTTAACGTCGAAGGCGATTTGTGGCGGGAGGAATCGATAATGAATCGGGTTGATGTGGAAGCGCGTTGTCCGGCGAAGTCAAATCCAACTCGGCGTCCAGGTCCGCGAGCAGGTCTTTGAGCGCCGCGCGCAGATCGAGCACAGTCGGAGCGCTGGAACTTTTCAGCAACTCTTCTTCTTCCGCCTGGTTCTCTTTATCGGTAATCATTGTTTTTCCAGAGCGATCTCCAGCGATTCAAGCCTGGGGAGCGGAATAAACTCCGGCTCAGTTAGCCGCCTGAGCCGGAATTTATTCCTCCAGGAAGCATTCAATTTTGAACGCCAAAATAGAAGTTGCCGAATTTCCCGGCATATTACCGCCGGCTCGACTTTTTTTATTGAATGGGATAATACGCGCCGGACATGAGCTGGATACGCCACTGCCCCGCTTGATAGCTTGGGCCGCGGCCTGAGCTATCAGGCGGGAACAGCGTGAACGGCGCTGAGGGCGCCTGACCAGGCGCCACTATACGGCTGAGCGACGCAATGCCATACGGCGTCCGAACTATTGGACAGAGCGCGCCGGCTGATGACACGCTCTCCGATTGAACTCTATAAGGAAAAGTTGCCGAACCTGTCGCCGTATTACCTCCTCGCCCGAAATTTTTCATAGAACGCGGATAACACAGATTGCACAGATCACCTCGGATAAAACCTGAAAAGATCGGCGTTAATTCGCGTCATCCGCGTTCTATCGATGTGTTCATTTGATCCGTAAAGTTCAGCGGCGCCGGCCGGAAACGCTCGCCAACAATTTGCGGGCGGCGCCGGAGTCGGGATTGGCTTTTTGCAGCGCTCGGAATTCCTGTTCGGCTTCGGCCAGCAGGCCGGCTCGCGCGTACAACAGCCCCAGCAGCAGATGCGACGAGGCGTAGTCGCGGCGAGCGCGGGCTATTTCGGCGGCTGCGGTTTGATCGAGGATTCTGAATTTGGCTTGCGGCGCGGTCGGGTGAGGGGCGATGAATTCCTGTCCGCCGCTGACCGCTTTGACCTGCCACGAATAGACCTGCCCTCGCGCGAGTTGTCGCGACGTCCAGCTCAAGCCGGTAAGCGCCGGGCTTGATGTGATCAGATTGAATTGCGCATCGTAGATTTCCACGACATAGCTGTCGGCGCCGTCGAGCCTCGTCCATTTGAAGGCAGGCCGATCGGAGAGCAGTACTTTGCCGGAGGGGGCGATGATCGCGAATCGCTTGCCGTCATCGCCTGCGCCCATCAGCGAACCGCCCGGCCGGCGCAGGCCCGCAAGCAATGGCGATCCAGGCGCCTTTTGATTTGACAGCGCCTCAGCCGCCATTTGGCGATATTCGGAAGGCCATTGACCCGCTCCAACCAGCCTGCCCTGAGCGTCGAGGGCCAGCGATGAACCGCCATCATTGAGTCTGACAATCATCGGCGCGGCCTCCGGCGTGGCCTCTGGCGTGAGTGGCCCGGGCGCCGGGACATTGATGGAAGGCGTCGGAGTTGTGTGAACGATCTGTGGCGCGGTCGGGGACCACATCACTATCCATACCGCCGTCGCCAGCAGCGCCAGCAGCGGCGCCGCGTAAATCCACAAGGGAATTTTGACGAAGGACGCGGGTAAAATCGCCGCAATGCGATCATGCCAGGCCGCTCGCGTGACTCTTTCCTTAGCCGCCCTGGCGGTCGGACTATATTCGCGATCGAACTCCGGCGCGATCTCGTTTCTGAAGGCGCGCAGGTCGTCTATAAGCGGCGCGCAAATGGCGCAGGAAGCGAAGTGGTCTTCGATCATTCTACGTTCTTCGCCTGCGGGCAGGCCATCGACGTAAGCTGCGCTTTGATCGAACGAGAGGTGCGGTCCGACGGCCGATTCCGCCGCCAAACCGGCGTAAAATCCGGCCACGTCGTTATTCAGCGTCGATTCGATGAGACGGCGACACTCCGCGCATTCGGCCAGATGATCGTCCACGCCCAGCAATTCCGCGGGCGCGAGCATCCGCCGCTGATAGTTTACTATCTGCGCAGCTGAAAGATGTTTAGTCACAGTCTTCTCGCCTCAGTTGAAACAAATGGGAGATGTTTCTGCCTTAATAAGTTGCCGAAGCCGGCGGGTTATTACCGCCGGGGGCCCCGGTCTTTTAAAAAAATCCTTTAAGCCGGCGCGCCAGGCGTTCGCGCGCCGATTTGCGCAAGTTGATAACC
>DASUFM010000168.1:0-4266 GCA_036274535.1 Blastocatellia bacterium | reverse complement strand
GTCGACTTTGGCCTGGCCGTCGGGGACGGCCGCGAGCGCCGAGGCGAGCGCGGCGTCAAGCGACGCTTTTTGATTCGGGATTCTGGCGACCAGGACATCGTGGGCCGCCACCGCGACCGCCGCTTCGGGCGAAGCGCCGCGAGGCGCGACGGCGTCGTATGCGTAAGGCTCATAGCGGCGGTCAATGGCGTTGAGCGCGTCATGGATCGCTACGTGAGCCATCGCAATGTCTGAAGAGGTTACAGGGCCCTTGCCTGAAGCTTCGGCGGCGGCGTAAACAATTACATCCCAATCGGTGACGGCGTCGGCGCGCGCGCGCGCGTGCATCGCCGCGAGCCATGCGACGACGAATAGAAGCAACGCGGCGGTTTCGCGCTGAATGGATCGTTGTATTGAGTTTGAATTCATGGCCACCTCCAAAGTCATGCCGACCCAGACCTTTCAAGCAACCTCAATACCATGTCGTCATTTGTCATTTGGTGAGTGTAAATCTTCAGATAATTCGCTCGAGACTCGCTGTAGACGAGGTTATGACCTGATAGCTATGGTTAACCGATAATACAGATTTGATACGCGTCGTTTTGAGCGCGCGGCGCGTTTGAAATCCCGTATTGAGCGGAGCCGGCGCCTTAAGCCTTCTCCAATTTAATCCGCTGAAATCGGGACGCTTTTGTACCCTTTTTCTTTGATATGCATTTATGAATATGAAACAGTGGGTTTCAACAGCGTAGAGAGATAGAGATGAAAGAAATGTAAAAAATAGTTTGAAGGAGGAGCGATGGGTCTGAACTTGATACTTGGATTGTTACTGAGCGCGGCCATCGGCTTCTCGTTGGGGCTGATCGGCGGAGGCGGTTCGATCATCACGGTCCCGGTGTTGGTATACGTAATCGGCGTAGAGCCGCATCAGGCGATCGGCATGTCCCTGGCGGTGGTCGGCGGCGCCAGCTTGATCGGCGCTGCGCTCCATTCGCGTTATGGCAATGTGCGCTGGGGGACGGGTCTGATATTTGGCGGCTCCGGCATCTTCGGCGCTTTCTTCGGCGCGCGGTTGACATATTTGTTTTCGCCCTCGGCGCTGTTGCTGATCTTTGCCGCGCTGATGATTGCGATCTCGCTGCTGATGCTGAAAAAGAGGCCGCGCGAAAACAACGGGAACTGGACGCGCGAGTTCAGCCTGGGCAAGGCGATAGCGGCCGGATTGGGCGTCGGCGCATTGACAGGCTTTCTCGGCGTGGGGGGAGGGTTCCTGGTCGTTCCGGCGCTGGCGCTGTTCGGCGGGCTGGCGATGAGAGAAGCCGTAGGGACATCGCTGGTGGTGATTACGATCAATTGCGCCGCCGGATTGTTAGGGCAAATGCGGCACGGCGCGGGCTTCGACGCGCGGTTGACAATCCAGGTTGCGGCGCTGGCCGCAATTGGCATGCTGGCGGGCGTGGCGCTGTCACACAACACGCCGGCGGAACGACTCAACAAAGGATTCGCCGCTTTCACGCTGGCCGTGGCGGTTTTCCTGGTGGCGAAGAACTATCAGGCGCTGATCCCGCTGGTGATGGGCGTGGGTAGCGCGTCCGGTTAATAAACCGGAGACCGTAGTGAGAGGAGAAAACCATGTACTTCAAGCAATTCTATCTCGGTTGTCTGGCGCACGCTTCATATCTGATCGGTTCTGAGGGCGAAGCAGCCGTCATTGACCCGCAGCGCGATGTGGAGCAGTACATCAATGAAGCGGAAACGAATGGATTCAAAGTCAGGTACGTCATTGAGACTCACCTGCACGCGGATTTCGTCAGTGGGCATCGTGAGCTGGCGGCTCGCGCCGGAGCTCAGATCGTCTTCGGACACAAGGCCGGCGCGATCTTCCCGCATTTGCCGGTAAGGGACGGCGACGAATTGACAGTGGGCGCCGTCAGGCTGCGCGTTCTGGAAACGCCGGGGCATACTCCGGAGAGCATCTCTATCCTGGTCGCCAGTCCCGCGGATCCTGACACGCCGATGAAGGTCCTGACCGGCGACACGCTCTTCATAGGCGATGTCGGGCGGCCCGATCTGGCCGGCTCCAAAGGATACACAGCCGAACAGATGGCCGGAATGCTCTACGACTCGCTGCATAACAAGCTGCTCACGCTGGATGATAAGGTCGAAGTCTATCCGGCGCACGGCGCGGGCAGCTTGTGCGGTCGCAATATTTCTAAGGAAACCTCTTCGACTATCGGCGAGCAGAAGCGCTTCAACTACGCGCTCAAACCGATGCCGAAAGAAGAGTTCGTCAAGATGATGACAACCGATCTGCCCGAGGCCCCGGCCTACTTCCCGAAAGACGCGGAGATCAATCGCACCGGCGCTGTCGCATTGACAGACCTGCCGCGTCCGGCGGCGCTCTCGCCCGCGGAAGTCAGCAAGCTGATTAGGCGTGGCGCGGTGGCGCTAGACGTCAGGCCCGCGGCGGCGTTCGGGAATGGACATGCGCCGAGGGCGTTGAACATCGGCTTGAGCGGGCAGTTCGCTTCCTGGGCGGGGACTCTGATACCGATGGGGACGCCGATCGTCATAATCTCCGAAAATGTCGGGCAGGTAGACGAAGCCGTGATGCGCCTGGCCCGCATCGGCCTTGAGAGCGTGAAAGGTTACCTCGGCGACGGGATGCTGGCCTGGGATAAGGCCGGTTTTGAAGTGGCGCGCATCGAACAGATGCCGGTGGATGAGTTGAAGAATCAGTTAGACGATAACGCTGACCTCCAACTGATAGATGTTCGTCGTCCGGGCGAGTATGGCGCCGGTCACGCGCCGACGGCCGTCAACGCGCAGCTGGCGCGCCTTGAAAAATGCGCTGATCAATTCGACCCGAACCGTCCGACGGCGGTCATCTGCCAAAGCGGATACCGGTCGAGCGCGGCGGCCAGCATCCTGGCGCGACACGGTTTCAAGCGTCTTTATAACGTTGTGGGCGGCGCGACCGCATGGGTCAATGCAGGTTACGCGGTTGAAAGCGCAGGCGCGGTGATGGACTGCTCGCGCTAGAACGGCAGTTTTGCCCGGCGCATCGGGGAAGTTCCCCCTATAAGCGGCGGCGATGAGCGGAGCCGCTTTGAACAGGTTGAGTTAATTCAATGGCTTAAGCGTTTGAGGTCGGTGGAATGCAGATTGCAATTCCATATGAGATGAAAGCCGGCATACAACGAAATAGTAGATTGAAAAAGAGGAGAATACGTCAGTCAATGCGGCGTATCAGGCGCGCCAGCGCGCGCGCGATATGGCGCGGGGCGCAAAAGGCTCAGGCTACACGATCGAGCAGGCCGCGCAGCAACGCGACCAATTGCGCCAGCGCATTCAGACGATGAATGAAAGGAGTGTGAACCATGAAAAGATTAAGCTTTCCAGGGATCTTGTTGACCGCAATCGCGATCCTAACGTTAGGCGCCGCATCCGCCCTCGCCCGACGCGGGATGGGCCAGGGCGCGGGGAGAATGTATGACCCGGCCACTGAGACCACAATCAAAGGGACGGTGGAGGAAGTGAAGCAGATTCCAGGCCAAAGAGGCGGCGCGAGCGGAACTCATTTGATCGTCAAAACGAACAAAGAAAAGCTGGAAGTCCACCTCGGCCCGACTGCCTTTCTTGAGAAAGAGAAGTTTACTTTCTCCAAGGGAGATCAGATCGAGGTCATCGGATCAAAGGTCAAGGTTGACGGGGCTGACGCCATACTCGCCCGCGAGGCCAAAAAGGGCGATAAGACACTGACCTTGCGCAACGCGCAGGGAATTCCGGTGTGGTCTGGCGGAAGGCGCGGGCGATAACAATCTCGCCTTCCGGGTTCGTGTATGTTCGGGGGAGCGCTCCCGAACATATTCACAGATCCGGATCGAAAGAATAAGAAAACGAGGAGTGAATTATGAGCAATTCATCAACGACAACCGCGCCGTCACAATCAGACTATGGTTACAGCAAGACGCTCGATCTCTCTTTCGTCGAGGCCGTCGAACGCGTGAAGGAGGCGCTCAAGACCGAAGGCTTCGGCGTCCTCTGCGAGATTGACATCAAGGAGAAGCTGAAAGAGAAACTCGGCGTCGATTTCCGCGACTACATCATTCTCGGCGCGTGTAATCCCCCGCTCGCTTACCAGACTCTGCAGGCCGAGATCAACATCGGTTTGCTGCTGCCGTGCAACGTGATCGTTTATGAGCAAGGCGGCAAAGCGGTCGTCTCGGCGATTGACGCGGCGAAGATGATGACAGTGGTCGGCAATTCTCAACTGGAAGCCACGGC
>DASUFM010000167.1:0-7951 GCA_036274535.1 Blastocatellia bacterium | reverse complement strand
CCGCCGGGGACGCGCGGATGGAGCCCGGTCAGTGCCGTCTCGACATCTCCGGCGATATCCATCATTACGCCAGGTACTGGGGGCCAAAACCGAGCAAGCCTGAGCGGTTCCGCAAAGGGGCGAAGGCGCCCGCGCCGACCGCCGAAAGCTACGCTTCAGTGGTCTCGGGCATTGGCGGCGCGTTCCATCACCCGTCAGAGACTTACGTCGATCAAGTGCAGGAGCAGGTACTCTATCCTACCGAAGAGGAATCCACGGGGACGGTCGCGCAGAGGATCTTCAATCCCTATCAGATCTTCGACGGCGGATACGTCTGGCTGGCCGGCCTGCTCGGCGCATTCATGATCTGCTTTGCGGCCACAATGACGCCGAGCGGCAACGAGTTGATCAACAACCTTTTCTCCTGGTCTGTTTTCAAAACGCTTTTCGGCGAAGGCTGGAGAACGCGAAGAGGGGCGCCGCTTTTGTTCATCTCTCCCCTGCCGCTGATTTTCGCCGCCGCCAGCAAAAAACTGTTCGAAAAAGCTTCGGGAGAAATTCGTCCCGATCCTGAATGGAAGTTGCGGGCGATATTCGCGGTTTCATTGCTGGCGCTCGCGGCTGGATTTCTACTTTTAGGTCACGGTTCCGGCGTCGCGCTCTTCGGCAAGAGCCTGATCATCCAGCTCTCGATCATCTGGGCGGGAGCGGCGATCGCCATGAGCGTGCGATATAGCGAGTTCCTCTTCGAAAAATCCCACTGGAGAAATATTCAATGGCATGACTGGACTCTTACATGGGCGCTGACGATCTCCGGCTGCCTGAGCGTCGCCTCAGGACTATGGTTCTTCGGCAAGAACATGGAGCCCGCTTATCTCGTCTCCGACCTGATTTTTATGTGGGTGGCCGGGGGGGGATTTTTAGGGCTGATCCTTCTGCCAATCGTTGCGGGCGCCGATCTGTGCTGGCCCAGAACAGCGATTCCGGGTTCGTCCAGGCCAACGCTCAGCTTTGGCAGGAAAGCTTCGAAGGGGCTGTTCGGCCTATGGAACGCCATCCTGCAAATCGGAACGCCGTTTCTGTTCGCCATTCAAATGGCGATGATGACCTGGACGGAGATTATAGCGTTGCTTGTGACCACGGCGGCGCTGATCCTGGCAATGTGGCCGGTCGGCCGCTCACTGTTGAAAGCCGGCCACCGGAAAACGCTGACCCTCGCGTGGGTGGCATACGGCGCGCTGACGCTGGCTCTGCCCTGGCTGGTGATGGAAGTTTCGGGAGAGACGAGATCGTTCTTCCCTATCGAGTTAAGAGGCGGCCAACTGCAGGGCCAACTGTATGGTTGGATGGAGTTGTGGCTTCCCATAGTGGCGGGCTTAATCGGGCTCGTCATGTCCTGCGTGTGGTTCGGCTGGTATCTGGGCGTCTGTTTCGCTTTCAACGGGCACAACAACGAAGTCGGCGGCGCGTGCAGGATCGAAGAGTTCAAACAGTTCATACGTTTCCGCCTCACCGAAAACGGGCTGACCGGCTATGTCATAGCCGTAGATAAACCCGGGATGCCCGGGTGGGATCTCAAACCAAAGGTGGTTGACATATTTCACCTGCGAGTCAAACCAACAGGCGACGCGACTGTCGCCGCAAAAAAAGGAGGCTCCTGATGTCAAAACCATTCGACGTGATTGTAATCGGCAGCGGATTTGGCGGCGCCGTTACGGCCTGTCGCCTTGCGGAGAAAGGCGCGAAGGTCCTGATCCTCGAACGAGGCCGCCGCTGGGAGGTCAAAGACTATCCGCGCGATCTGGGCGACGCATGGATTTACGATCCGAATGAACCGCACAAACGGAACGGCTGGGTCGATTTCCGACTTTTCGATGATATGGCCGTGGCCATGGGCGCGGGAGTCGGCGGCGGTTCGCTGATCTACGCCAATGTCTCCATACCGGCGAAGGAATGGTTGTTCAACAAAGGCTGGCCGCCGGAAATCACATACGATGAATTGATCCCCTACTATAACAAGGTTGGAGTGATGCTCAACGTTCAATGCATCCCGGACAATCAATTGACTCACCGTTTCAAGCTGATGAGGGAAGCCGCGGAGACCCTGGGGCACGGCGAACGGTTCAAGAAACTGCCGCTCGCGGTGACTTTCTCCCCAAACTGGAGTCCGGATCTCGAAGACGCTTACAACGACAAACACTCAGAACCCCTCCGCGAAAACGCGCAAGGCCAACTGCAGGGCACCTGCGTGCATTGCGGCAATTGCCCTATCGGCTGTCAGGTCAAGGCCAAGAATACGCTCGATCTCAACTACATCCCGTGGGCGGAAAAACATGGCGCGGAAGTCCGTCCATTGCACATGGTCCGTTACATTGAGCCGGAAAACGGAGGTTACCGTGTTCATTTCGACCGCGTCGTGGACGGCAAACTGATTCCCGGCAGCGAGAGCGCGAACCGCGTAATCGTCGCCGCCGGTTCGCTAGGCTCCACGGAGTTGTTGCTTCGCTGCCGCGATCAATACAAATCGCTGCCTGATCTGAGCGGATTTCTGGGCCGAAATTGGAGCTCGAACGGAGACTTTCTGACGCCCGCGTGTTACGACAATCGCCAGGTCTCGCCCATGCAGGGTGTGACGATCAGTTGCGCGATTGACTTCCTGGATGAGGACCAGAGCGCCCCACAGTTTTTCATTGAAGACGGCGGCGCGCCCAACATCCTGCGGAATTTCCTCAAATCAAAAGACCCCGGCAAAATCCCATTGGCGCGCGCGGCGCTGAAAAGCCTGCTTGAATTGGCCGGGCCGGATGATCCATTCGGCAATGTGATGCCCTGGTTTGCGCAGGGGATCGATGCGGCCGACGGGCGGCTTTATCTGGGACGTCCCTGGTATGCGTTCTGGCGCAAGAAACAACTCCGTATGGACTGGAATATCGAACGCTCTAAACCGGTGATCACCGCGATCATCAATATGCACAAACTCCTCTCGGCCGTCACCGGCGGCAAGCCGCATGTCCCGATTTCCTGGACGGCGCTCAAGAATCTGATTACCCCACACCCACTAGGCGGATGCAACATGGGCGTCGATGCGACAAGAGGCGTGGTTGATCACCGCGGCGAAGTCTTCGGCTATCCGAATCTTTTCGTGGCCGACGGCGCCATTATCCCGGAAGCCATAGGACTCAATCCGTCGCGCACCATCGCGGCGCTCGCCGAACGCATCGCGGATTTGATTACCGTTTGAAAACTGATTTATACCGGTTTTCAGATGTATGAAGATGGTTAGCCACAGAGGCACAGAGACACAGAGAAAGAAATAGAGGGAAAGATCTAAATCAGACCAGACAAGATTGGGTCAGTACCGCTTGTTTCTGGGCAAAGTGTGGGACGCCTACGCGCGCGATCTCAAGGTTTGGTCGCCGGAAAACTGAAGGACTACCAGCGTATTCCGATTCCCAGCACTCCGCCCCAACCGCCATATCTGCCCGGGAAAAGAGGATTCGCCGGCGGGCCGATATTGCGTTCTTGAGCCAGGATTATGGCCACACCGACGTTCAACCAGCGATCCCCCATGACCCGTCTGATCACGCCGCCGGTGAAATCGAACCCGCCTGTGTTCACCGTCCCAGGGGAAAATACCGCGTCCGGTAAGCCTTTGCTGGTATATGCCCAGCCAAATTGAAGTGTGGTCGCGGGATTGAGCTCGTATAAGCCCCCGGTGCGGAATGAGCGCACGTCAAACGCGTCCAGTTTCAGAGTGACGAGCGCCTGACCACTCTCTTCGGCTCTGACAATAAGATTCTGAAAGGTCGCCGTGTAATCGTAGAAGCGGAAGTCGGAAAAGATGCGCAGCTTGTCCGTAGCCCTGACTTCGAGACCGCCCTCCGCGATGGCCGGCGGCTTCAGCTCCAGGGTCACTGAAGTATTTAGTGGAACGACTTGCGCGACGCCCGGCGGTCCTGGAACCAGAACAAAGGTTTCCAGGCCCCCTTCAAGGTTGTATTTCCGTTTGGTCTTGTAATTGATCCCAAAGCTAAGTCGCGCGGTCGGGCGATAGAACAAGCCAACGCTCACGCCCGGCGCGCCGATATCATCGACGTCCAGCCGATCCTGTCGCGTGATCCCGAGTTGGGCGAGGTCCGGATTCGGGCGCGCCAGATCAACGAATCCCCGTCCGAAAATGAATGAGGCGCCGACCGAAAGCTTAGGGTGAAGCTTCATTGCGCCCCCGACCGCGAAATCATTCGACGCCACACGAGTATCGAAGAATGTCGCAAGCGGTCCTAACGTCGGCGGGTCTTTGAGCTTACTCTGGAAACCGAATATGGTGTACGCGCCGAAGCCGAACGCAAATTTCCGATCGCCGCGCGTGTAGGTAATTTCACCCGCCGGGATGACGGGCGGGCCAAAACGCGTTTCCGAAGTGATCCCCTGTGTGGGTCCGGGCAGGATTCTCTCGCGGCGATTAAGAAAAGTCTCCAATTGAAACGATCCGTTGAAGCGCCATTGGCCTGCGGCTGAAAGATCCTGCCGCCTATTCCGGTTACGAAACGGGATGTCCGTCATCCCCGCCACGTTATTGCGAATGAAGAAATTGTCCGCGTCTGTGCGCGCATTGCCCGCGCCGCTCGTCCCCACCGGAACTCCGACAGGCAAGTTGATGACCTGCGCCTTGACCACAGCGCCGAGCACGAGGGCAAACGCGATAATGAGACTTGACTTTCCAGCTCGTCTTCGAAGGCTCGACGACCGTTTCACCTGCGCTATGGAATTGGCAAAGATCTTGTCAATTTCAACCTCCATCTGTTTTATATCGTCTAAACCTGTTGGCAAGGCACGGGCGCCGGATTCTAAGGAGCGCCAACGACTCGAAGCGGGTTGCGAAATGACCAATAGAGCCTGCGCAATTGCCCAACTTCCCTTTTTCATCTCCTCTCAGGCGCCGACCTGATAGTCGATATTGATATTAAAAATGGTCGAATGTCTGTACTATCAAGAACAGAGTCAGACTTTCTACTCATACGAGACGAGCGTAAGGATGCTCCATCCATAGCCGCGAGGCTTGAGTGGAGATGAATTTCAGACCGTATGTGAGTTGAAGGGCTTGCCCTTCGACGAGCATACGGTTGACATACGATAGTATAATTATGAGGCATGAAGCTGAACGTCAGAGTTTAAGAGGCGGACGAAGGCGGCCACTGCGCGAAAGCCCCGGCGATTCCGGGGCGCGCCACGCAGGGCGATACGTTTGAGGAATTGTTTACTGGCCCCGACGAAACCGTTGAAGGGTATTTGTCAGTGGATGTCTCTCCATGAGTCGGCGCTCGCGTAATGCGCGACAAATCCGAACTACATGCTGCATTGCCGGTGGCGGCCCGGCCGGAATGATGCTGGGGCTGCTGCTCGCGCGCGCCGGCGTTGAAGTGATCGTGCTCGAAAAGCACGGCGATTTCCTGCGCGATTTTCGCGGAGACACCATCCATCCTTCCACTCTGGAACTGATGCATGAGCTGGGGATGCTCGATGATTTCCTGAGATTGCCGCATCAGGAACTGCGCCGCGTAAAGATTCAGTTCAATGACGTGGAAATCGCAGGCCCCGACTTTTCACACCTGCCAACGCGATGCAAATTCATCGCGTTAATGCCACAATGGGACTTCCTGAGCTTCCTCGCCGAACGCGCAAAACGCTACCCTACATTCCAATTGCTGATGAACACCGAGGCTACCGGCCTGATCGAGGAGGGCGGGCTTGTCATCGGCGTAAAGGCGAAAACGGAGCAGAATGAACTTGAAGTATACGCCGACCTGATCGTCGGGGCTGATGGGCGGAGTTCGATTCTGCGTGAGCGAGCCGCTATGGAGGTCGAGGATTTCGGCGTGCCCATTGACGTGCTCTGGTTTCGAGTCGCAAAGACCGCCGCCGACATCGAACCGGCGTTGGGGCGGATCAGGAACGGGAAAATGCTGGTCACAATCGATCGAGGCGATTATTACCAGTGCGGCTCCATCATTCGCAAAGGGGCGTTTGAAGGTATCAAGCGGCGAGGCCTGCAGGCGTTCCGCGAAGAGATCGCCGGCGTCGCTCCCTTTCTGAGGGACGCAATCGGCGAAATCGACGACTGGAACAAAGTCAAACTCCTCACCGTGCAGGTAAACCGGCTCCGCCAGTGGTATCGTCCTGGGCTGCTCTTCATCGGCGACGCCGCGCATGCAATGTCGCCCGCTGGCGGCGTCGGCATCAATCTGGCTGTACAGGACGCCGTGGCGGCGGCCAATCTGCTCGCGGACGAGCTGCGGCTGGGAGGTTGCGAAACCGATGATCTGCGCCGAGTGCAGCAAAGGCGGGAATGGCCTGCGCGGATGACCCAGGCCATCCAGATCTTTATTCATCGCCGTATGTTCGCGGCGAAGTCCGATCCCGAAAGGGCCATTTCTATTCCCTGGCCGGCGCGCGCGCTTCTCTGGTTATTGACGCCACTGTTGCGCAGAATGGCCGCGCGGGTGATCGGCATAGGCTTTCGCGCTGAACATATACGCGCGTAGCCCACTTATTTCCTAACGCGGCTGCCACTATTTTTTCTGTTTCATTTTTTCAATCGGGCGAGTTCTTGCCGCAACCTCTCGACTTCGGCTTCAGCCTCCTGGGCGCGGACTTCGGCCTTTTGACATTCTGTCAAAGCTTTTTGACGTTCGGCTTCAGCTTTTTGACGCGCGACGATCTCTTCTTCATCGGTGGGCAGGAATTGACCGGATTCCGGGTCGCGGAAGCGCAAAGTTTCGCCTGTATCAACAAGCTCCAACCCAAGGACATCGCTGTAATAGACGCCGTTGTTGACGGGCTGCTGGATATATTGTTTGTCGACCAGTTTCCAGACCACCAGGGACTCAGGCGCATATGTGTATTCCGGATCGAAGATGAAATATTCACGCACGCCGATGCGCTCGTAGATCCGCCATTTCTCGAAAACGTCTTCGCGCCATGTTTTGAGCGAGGAAACCTCGAAGATCACATCGGGCGCTTTGCCCTCCACCCATACCTTCCAGGTCCGGCGCAGCGGTAATTTTGGGACCCCCATAACGACGAAGACGTCAGGCGCTTTGCTTTTGGTCTTGTCTCCTTTAACCCAATACATCAACATGTCGATACCGATGTAAACTTGAGGGTCTTCGCGGAAGCGGCGGTTCAAGGCGAACCGGAGGTCAATCATCAACTGGGCGTGCAGCCCGGTTTCGGCCATAGGTTCTCCGTCCGACTCTGGATAGTCGATCTCGTCGATATCTGTGACCAGATCATGATGTCTCGCGCTCATAGTTCACCTCACAATGGATGAAACATAGCACGGCTCCAAACGCCGTCGCAATTAAACACTCGGAGGAAAAATGAAACGAATGCTACGAAGTTTTTCTATAACTTTCATCATTGCTTTCGTCGCAGGCAATGCCCGCGCCGACGTCAAACTGCCCGCGCTCATTTCCGACGGGATGGTTTTGCAGCAGGCAATGGCCGTGCCGTTGTGGGGATGGGCCGATGAAGGCGAATCCGTCACCGTGGAATTTCAAAACCAGAAGGTCACGGCCACTACTAAAGACGGCAGATGGATTGTTCGATTGAAACCGCTCAAAGCCGGTGGCCCGTTCACGCTCACCGTCAGCGGCAAGAACAGGATCGAATTGAAGGACGTGCTGGTCGGAGAGGTCTGGATATGCGGTGGGCAATCGAACATGGCATGGCGACTGAATCAGTCCGACAATTCCGAGGCCGAGATCGCCGCCGCAAAATATCCGATGATACGTCTCTTCAATGTGCCGCGCGCGGAACTCGACGCGCCCGTGACTGACGTGAAATCCTTATGGAAAGAGTGTTCGCCGGAGAGCGCCGCGACGTTTTCCGCCGTCGGCTATTACTTCGGACGCGACCTGCACAAGGCGCGCAACGTGCCTGTCGGGTTAATCCACAACGCCGTCGGCGGTTC
>DASUFM010000166.1:0-16753 GCA_036274535.1 Blastocatellia bacterium | reverse complement strand
AATATCTTGAACGACCTCTCCATCCCCATTATCCGATTCAACGATCACCTGCACTCTGATCTTCATCTTCCACCCTCTCTCTCTCCGCTCTGCCGGTATTGATCTTTCTCGACGTTGTGTTTCAATCGGCGGTTGATTGCGCGACGATCGAGACGGTCCAGCGTCAACCATTCGCGAATTGATCCCATCGACTCCATCTGTTCCTGAACAGCGTCTAGATCTCCAGCATCCACGACCTCTTTAAGTCGCCAAAATCGCTCCCAGACTTCGCAACGCACTTCGTCTCGACGCTCCATAAAGGCCCAGGCGCCTCCGCAGTCTTCGGGCGGCGCCGCCCGCTTGCCGCCTATGCAAACCGGATAGCGCTGATCTGATTCTGCCGGCAGAATCGCCTCGACGCGGATCAAATGCCGCCATTGGTCGTTGAAATCGTATTCGTAGAGGAATTTTTCTTTGACGCGCAGACTGAGGTCATAAAGTTTGATCAGCCGCGGGTCGTCACGGAAAGTGATCCCATCGAGGTAAGCGACGCCATATTGTTTGCCATGAATAAGGAAGCGGTGTAGATGGTCGTCGGACCAGCCAAAGGCGGTTTGTAAAGTGTTGTGTAAATCAGCGATGGTTGAATCGCCTCTGACGATGAGTCGTCTCCAGATGATCGGACTAATCCCGAGCAAGACGGCTCTGAGTTGATAGATGCTTGGTTCCGGAGGTTCAGGCATGCGTTGATTTTACAGAGCTTTACCTGATCTCCCCCACTTTTTTTCGGTCTCAGACATCGTGGGCGCATATGGCGGATCAGCTCTTTGGAGCCCGTCTGTGATGCCTAGAAGCCATCTCATAAATAGCACCTCAACAGAATGAGAATGCAGCCGAGATGGACGAAGCCTAAAAAGTTCTCTAGATGGTATTCATATCGAACAACCATACGACGGAAGTTTTGCAGCCAGGCGAACAGTCGCTCTACTTTGTAGCGTCGGCGGTATCGCCGGAAGGTTGTGTTGCAAAAATTGATTATAGATAGGCAGGGGCAGTATCTCATCCCGATTCAGGCGGCAATCCTGAACAGACGAGCGTGTCAGCGTCGAAAATCGCTTCGATGTTGTCGCCACGAAAGACAACCATGTATCCTGGCGGAAGGGCCAATACTTTCATCAACGCGCGGCGAATCTGGAAGATCTGATAGACATAAATCGCTTCCAGCTCTTCGACTGTATATTTCGATTTTCTGCCCTCGACCTCTCCGATGAACCAGCCGGAATCGGAATCGGCGTCGGTCGCGGTTCGGTCGAGATATATCCGCTCTGTTCCGAGAGCGCCTTTGGCAATCACCACCTTGTCCTGGAAGCGGGCTTCAAGTCCTTCAGCGCCTATCAGCTTCAACAACGCAACCTGTTGGATCAGAATCCTGAGTGTATGCTCTACTTGCGGCAGAGAGTCGTGAAACGGATCTCGCTCGAAATCAGGCTCACATATCACCAACTCATCTACGTCGCCGCGCAGGGTAAGGAGCGACCATCCAAACATAATCGTGGTCCCATCCTGGATGGCCGGTCCGACCTTGTTCAACTCGTCGAGCTTCGTGAGCAATCCGATGGCTTGTTCTTCGAGATCCTCGGCGCACTCCGCGACCACGTTAAACTGTCCGATACGGCGCTGATATCTCATTTGCAGATCCTCCTCCGGGTTTCCTTTTCGGTCATTTACCAAGTTTCTCATTGACAAGATCATGGATCATTTTCTGAATCTTCGGTCGCAAATCATTCTCTTTTGCTATCATTTCAGCGATCTTCTTTAATCTATCCTGATGGCTGACAGAGGCGTCGAATAAGCTGTAAGCGTCAAACTGCCATTCTTGCCATCTTTTATGTCCCCTCGTGCTGTTTTTATCACTGTCCATGGCTATTAGATTCTCTTCCCAATTCAATACTTCAACCATTTGTTCCTCGTCGAGCACTGAAAAACCGTCCATTTTTATAATCTCCGAAAATGGGACAATGTGGTCCGGGCTTATGCCGGTAGGAGCCTGACCGCCAAAGACCTTATCTTCTCCACCCGAATCTATCCTAAATTTTTCACGAAGGGTCTTACCAGGTGATTTGTCCCGTAGCCTGTCTTTTACGTTATCGGGAACCTTGTCACGCTTACTCTCTAGATCTTTTATTTTCGCTTTAAGATCGGTTATTTCTCCGGACTCTATTTTCTCTGCTTTTTTCCCTTCCCGTCTGCCATGTTTGACAACCATCTCCGTCTCCGGGCCACGTCTCTTATTGCTGTCAACCAACGAATTGAATTCTTCGATCACCTCATCAAGGTCCTCGAAGCTATCGCTGCCTACTTGCGCAGGAAACACCGTTCCATTGGTCCTGCGGGCTAAATATTCCCTTGTGATTAGATTATTTAGGTCGATTAACCGATTCTCCATCTCTTTCAAACGGTCTCTTAGCGTTCTGATTTCCTCTTGAACTCTCATGTAACTGGTGACGCTTTGGGTCGGCGCGGGGGCCGAAACTATCGCATTCGAAGTCGGCGTATTCGCTTGTTGTCCGGAGGCTGTTGATTGATCCGGCGCTCCGGTCGCTGCGTCTTCCGGCGCATTACTGGCGGCGTCGAGTGTCTCTGTAAGATCACCGCCGATTCCTTCAGCAGTTTCCCCAACAGCCAAATCCATTTCATTGATTTCTGCAGGCTCGGCTGCCGCATCCTCTCCAGCGGGGGGCTTCTTTGTTTGCTCTTCGAGGATAATTGGACATCGTGGTAACTTGATTGGTTTCTCAGACTGGCGTTCGCATCCGCTGGCCGTCTTGGCGATCTTGTGATCGCTCTTGTCCCCGATCTTCGCTTTACGATTGGTTGGGCCGCCCTCGACCAATTCGGGATGTTGATCGACATACGCGACTTCGTTGGCGATCTCCGGCGGGGTTATCACGTCATTCGGCTTTCGTGAGCTGATCGCTACGGAAGCTTCAAGTTCGGCGTCACTCAACGGGATGGAGCCGGAGCTGTTTCCGGCTGGGTCGAGATTTTCGGGCGCCGAATCATGAGGTTCCGGGTTCCGAGGAGCGTTTTGACTCGGAGTCGCAGGCTCTCTCTGCCCCTGAAGGGCCGCCGCGCGCGGCAGTTCATCAGGAATCAGATCGTCATCGACGACCTTCGGCTCTACCCAAGGCATCGCGTCAGCCACCCGTTCAGCGGCTTTCACCAGCGCGGCGCCCCATCGGGTCAGGCCTAGAAGTTTCGTCACGACCTTCGTAATCGCGCCCGATATGATCCCCAACAAAATTTCCACAAGCGCCATGCCGATGAACTGCCCGAACTTCTGCCCGATCTCGAAGGCCCCATCATCCGCAATATCCTGAATATATGTGTGCAATGCGGTGGCGAACGCCTGACCCTGTTCAAATCGCCACTTTTCGTCCCATACGTTGTTGACCAGCAAGTCATACATATCGGTATAGGTCTTGACCTGAAACCATGAGATCAGATCCATGGCGGCGCCATAGAGGCCCTGCCCGATCCCGACCAGCGCGCCCCAATGGAGGCCCAGTTCGTATTGGGCGATGTCAGCCGGCGTAGGCGACGAGAATCCTGGCGTGGTGATGGGGTCGCGCTGCAAGAGTTCGAGCCAGGTGAGATTGAACCCATTATAGAAACCGCCTCCTGATGCTCGTGGGAGCTCCGCGACGCCCAGGTCCGTGACCCCTTCCAACAATAGATATTCTAGAAGCAATCCCTGAAAGAGCGCACGGTCGAGCAGGTCATGGTCTTCCGCTTCCAGAGCGTTCAGCGCCATACGGATGTCCGCGCCGCTCAATTGTTCCTCGTAGATATAGTAATAACCCAGTTGCTCGGCGAAGATTTCGGCGGCCGAGTGGTTCTGATTCGGCCACCATTTGTGTTCGTCTTTTACGTACTCGCGGGTGAAATCGATGGCGGCGTCACGACGTCCTTCCGGCGTCTCGCGTCTGGCGGCCTCCGCGACCGCCTCGTCACGGCCGGCCTGTTTCTGCGCCTCGATCTTCTCGCTTTCGGCTCGAATAAAGCTCGCTCCCTGTAGCCCTGTCAGTTCGGCGTCCAATTCCGGGAGCATCCTGCGAATCTCGCGAATCGACTCCGTTTCCTGAAGGTCATCGCTCACGCCGGGCGCGGCGAGATCCATGAGCGGTCCGACAGCGCCTAAGGCTCCGCCGGCGAACTCGAGCCAGTTATGAATGTTGCGCGGCGAATATCGGTCGCCCTGGTTCATATACTGTTCCTGGCGACGGAGCATATCGAGGTAGTATTTGTAGTCAGACAGAGCCTGTATATGATAGGTAGCGTCGATAAGGCCGGAGAGAATCAGCGGTCCCTGGGTCAGTTCGTACAGGTCCCAGAATCGCCGCGAAAAGTCCGCCAGTTGACGTGAAAACTCCGGGTGTTCGCGGTCTAGCTGAGAGAGTCCTTGGTCACCGATAGCCCGGTCCTCAGGCATATCTGAGCCGTGATCCGAAGCCGCTTCGGCAGATGTTTGCCTCTGGACCTGTCTGGCCAGCAGCGGCGCTTGAGCTTGCTGGACGACATGCGTAAGTTCATGCGCAAGCAGGTTGTTCCCCGCCGTAGTCCCCGGTCTGTATTGTCCGGCCCCTAGCACGATATCGTTACCGATTGTATACGCCAGAGCCTCCACCGCATGCGCCGATTCGACCGCGCGGCTATCAGTATGTATGCGCACCTGACTAAAGTCGTTGCCGAAGCGCAGTTCAAAATAAGCGCGCGTCGTTGGATCGAGCGGCTGCCCAGCTGAGCTCAATGTTTCATGGACTATCGGTGGAGCGGTAACCGTGGCATCAGCTCCGCCGCTCTCTTTGCGTTGCAACGAGCCTCCTTCATCTTCTTCTTCACACTCCGCGCATTTGCGTTGCGCTTGATGTGAAGCGAGTGGAGTTATTGAAAGCCCGTTGCCGTCCGTTTGCGGCGACGCCATGCGCATGACCTGATCAGCGACGCGGGCGGCCTCGCGTTCGTATGGATCATCGGCCTGACTTATGGTCAGCTTCGGTTGAAGGAGACCCGAGCGCATGGCGAGCGATTGCCAGACGGGATTGCGTTCAGGCGCGGTTTTCCTGCCGGGCGCGGAATCGCAGCGCTCAGGTTTTCTCCCTTCAGTCACTTTAGCCTGATTGTGATTATGCGATGCAAACATCACCGCGTCCCATCTATCGCTCCAGGAAGATCACTTCGTCCACGCCTTCGAGCGGGACGCCGATCTTTGTCAACATAGCCGTGTCCCGCTGGCTCAACGCTCCAGACGATTTCCGCGAGATGGAGGTGGGGCGACCTGCCGCCACCAGCGCGTCAACTACAGCCTCTATTCGCAGAGCAGCGTCCGCATCGGGCGGCGGCGTCAGAACGCCCAGCGTGATCCCGCTGATCGGAAACCTCGCTGAAGGCGTCGTCGCGATCAGATTTTTCAAGCCGCCGCCTTGAGGAACATTTTTACTGAAGACCACCGTCTCGTGCGGAGAATCGATATCAAGGAGCCGTTGGAAATCGATAAACTGCGCGAAGATCACTACCGACGTTCGCGTGATTTGGGTTTGCGGCGCGACGAAGGCGACTGCGGGGCATTCCACGTCCGATGGGAAAGCCTCCGGGCTCGGGATGTATTCCGGGGGCGGCGGCGTGGTCCCGGGAGGGCTGAACGCTATTTGGATAATTCTTGATTGCGCGGTCGCGATTGCGCCGGGGAAGGTTTGATCGTCGGCGCTGGTGGAAACGACGACCTGGTCGGGAGCGCCGCCGCCCATCAACAGCCATTTGCCGGCGGCCGATTGCAGACTGTCGTCGGATACGTCGTCCGTATCCTTGTCGAAATTGACTTCTCCGACGAGTTGGGCGCCGCTCTGCCCGATAGCGCTTCCCAGGTCTCCGCGTGACAACATGGACCGCACGATATCCATTTGCGGTCCGCCTACCCGGTACACGATATGGCACGTCTGCGCGACCTGGTGGAACGTCATCAAGAGGATTACGCCATCGACGCCGGTCGCCGGAATCGAAGAGGGCGCGCCGCTCAAGAGATCGTCGATCGCTCTTGGATGCGTTTTTGAGATCGAAGAGAGCGTCGCTTCGATCCGGTCGAGGCGCGCGAGCGCCAGCTCTTCACCGTCGGCTGACGCCGAGTCGCGGTTGCCGATAGCGCCGTAGATAATGATCTCGCCAGGCTGGACTTTCCGCCAATCTGTCAGAATGCTCTCCGGAGTTGTGACAAGCGTCGCCACGCCGCCGCCGAACTCGACCGCGCCGACAGGCGATACTCTATCCACCGGCAACGCCCCGTTTTCGAGCAGCAGCTTCCTAATTGCCACAGCCTCGTTCATGCTCTCGGCCAGCAAGTGATAGACCTGGTAGACCCTGGATGGTGGCGCAGGCGCAGGCTTGAGGCTCTCTTCCTGGCATTTTTCGTCGCGGCGGCGATGGAAGAGCACCCAATCCATAACGCCGCGCACGATCATCTCGTCGGTCGGTTTAGGCGCCGGCGGGAAGAGCAGGCGCGCATTGGCGTCGGCGAAATCGGCGTCATTAAGTGTTGTTGCGATCACTTCGAGCGCGTCCAGGGCGAGTATGTGTTTGGAGTTCTTGTCGGAGAGCGCATCGGGATTCTCCTTGAGCGCGGCTTCAGCCAGAACGACCTCTTGCGCCGACCCTTCGGCGCTCTGCGAGATGGTCTTGAACCTGGCGTTGACTTCCAGGGGCTGTTTACTCCAATCGGCTGACAACTCGATCCGCCTCTGTTGATGAGTGAGAATAATCTTGATCGCCGAGCCGCCGGTCATCGTGACGGTCGCGTCCAGATCGATCAGGATGGCCCTGCCTTGCGCTGAGTTATCGACCGTGTCGCCGAACGCCGCGCCCAGGAATGAGAGCCGCGCGTTTTCGATGAGACCTTTGAGGCTTAGCGCGCCGCCGGTCCTGACAGCCTCCTGCGTGATTTTGAAGACGCCGTTGAGTTCGACTTCGAGCGGCGGGGTCCTGACCTTCGTGACGCCCACAACCGCGCCGGCATTGAAGTTTGTCGTGTCGCCGCGTTTCAGTTCGAAGATGTTTCGTTCACACTGCAAGTTGATCCAGAGGCCCGCGCGCCGGTCGTTGGTGGCGTATTCGGCGCCGATATAGGCCGCCCCTCCTCCTGACGGCAGCCTATCCGTTCTGGCGGCGCCGTTGAACCTTACGCTCGAAACCGGAATCCTGGCCGTCGCGCTTGCGGCCGTGGATGGAAACGGAAAATGGTCCGGAAATTGGGGCGAAGGCGGAGATGGCTGTGTGAACAGAGCGAGGTTGAGATCGACGATCGCCTCGAAACCGCGCCCGGGGCTCAGATTCTGTTGTGTGAGGATCTCGCCGTTCGGAACCAGTATGTCCACCCGCGCTTTGTTCTGCGGATTATCGAGCCCCTGCAGCAGCGAGATGCGCTCCATGTGCTGCGCCTCTTCGAGCGCGTGAGCGACGAAATCCGGCGATATGACGCAGAAGCGGAGGTCCACGCCTTCGCCCATCAATCGCCGCGCCTGTTGATTGATCGTCAGGCCGGCGCCCGGCGTGACAGGTAAATAGCCCGCGCTCGGCAATTCGACGATGCCGCCGTGAATCAACATCCGGTCCTGCGGCGCGACGGCCAGGGCCGATTCCACCGCCAGCAGTTTTGTGTTGAGAGTTGTCAAACGGCTGACGCCTCCTTTGAATGTAACGGCCTCATCCAGAGGCGCCTGCAGCGTGGTGAAGCGCTCGGTCACGGATTCGTAAAACTGTTTGAGCTCGGCGATTGTCGCGGCCGCTTCGCTGATAGCGCCACGGGCTCCGCCGCACGGATCGCCGTCGCCGCCTGGCGTTGGGATATTCTTGAACAGATCGTGAAGCTGGCATTGGAACTGCAAGACCTGGGCGAGGAACACGTCCCAGGGGCGCATCATCATTCGCCATTGCCAGTAACGTTTGGCCGGCGGGTCTATGCGTTCGCGACGCGCGATCCACGGGTCGAGGAAGACGGTTCCCGATCCTTCGCGGGCGATGACTCCGATAGGGACTCCGCCGCCGCTTTCGGCGTCGGCGCCCAGGCGCCAGACGGCCTGTTCCAGCCCGGCTTTCGAAATCAGGCTGGCGACGCGACGACGCTCGTCTTCGAAGTAGGCCGACGCGACGCGCGAACGCAGATGGAGGCCGGTGAGTGGGAAGGCCTTGGAATTGGGCAGCGGCGTTTGAAGCGCGAGAGGTATGGCGCGCACGGTCAGGCCTTCGACCACGAACGGACGATCGGCGCTGGTCACGCATGCTTCTTCACAAAAATTGCCAAAGACGTCCTCTTCGCCGCAGAGCGCTTCCGCCGGCGAAATGGTGATGACGAAGAGGTCGCTCGCCGCCAGGGGGGGGCCTGCCGGCGTGGCGCTAATAAGCTGGCACGGCCCGAAACGGCCGTCTCCCTGAACCTGGCTCGCGGAGAAGGCGTTCTGCAGCGCCTGAGATTTGTCGATCAACTCTTGAATGTCGATCGACGTCCCGTTCGGCAGCAACAGCGCGCGACCCTGCGCGTCGATCGCGAGGCCGGGGCCGATGTCTAGAGTGTCTCCGTCGCCGAGCGTGACGTCGTATCCGTGAACCACGCCCGGGCCACCCGCCTGATTGGATTGCCTGACCAGTTGGCGCAGGTATTCCTGCTCGGTCTTCAGATCGCTGGCGCGCAGGAATTTGCCGTCAAAATAGTTCAGCCGCGTCAACGGCGTGCCCGCCGGAATGACGACCACACCGTTCTGCCGGCCCAACAACGTCAGCGATTCAGATACTTTTGTGTTCGGCATAATCAGGTCCTCTCCTTCATTATGATGAAATCAACTGCCTGCAAATGAGCAGGGCGGCGAGCAGATCCTGTAGCGTGGAGGTCGCCACATGCGACGGTCGCACGGACGTGTCCACCGCCCCTCCGGCCAGCGTCCAACCGCTTTCTTGTTTCGCCAGTTTGATCCCGGCGATGTCGGCGAGCGTTAGCTGTTCATTGTCTCTGCCGGGAAAGAGCAGCGCGCGCGCGCCGTCTTCGCTTGTCGCCGGTTTCAAATCGATTCCGTCGAACGCCGCGAAACGATGAAATGCTTTGAGGTAGGCCGTGATCTGCTGAGCCTTCGGCAGTCCTTGAATCGCCGCGAGTAGATCGACGACTTCCTGGTCGTCATCGGTGATTTCGGTAGAGTCTTCTTTCTTATTCGGTTCGTCGAGCCCGAACATCAACCGCAGCCGGTGGTAGGGGTAAACGCGCTGCGGCGATAGGTTGGGCAGCAGCAGAATCTCCACCGTCTCAAAGACGCGCGAGTAGGCCGTGCCTGTACTTCCGTTGTCGCACGGTTCCAGGAGCGCCGGGACCTGCCTCGTCAGACAGGCTTTAAAGCGGATCACGACGTGGGCGTTGAAAGTTTTGCCGCCGTCTTCATCTGTCGTGATTTCGAAGCCGGGGTCTTTTTCGCGCCTGGCGAACCATTCGCCGACGTTGACGCAGGCGTCTGCTTCCAGATGCAGTTCGTGACCGGCGGCGTCGAGCGCCAGTCCCGGCTTGACGCGAATCTCGTGGCGCTCAGGGTCGAGGCCGACATTGAACCCCCAGATTACGCCTTCTCGATGAAGCCAGGCGTTGTGCAATCGCGCCTTAGCTCGATGGTAAGCCTGCTCGGTTTCAAAATCGTCCACGCCCAGCAGCATGCCGAAGTGGTAGCGCAGCGCGTAAAAAGGACTGAGAGGCAGCAATTCGCCGCCGCCACTATCCGAGGCCAGGCGCGTGGCCGGATCAGCCGTGTTAACCATAATTCTCCTCATAACATATTCGGAATTCCGCCCTGGGAGCGCAGGCAGGGATGCCTGCGCCCAGAAGCGATTCTCATTCTTTCTCCGCATCGCAACGCGACACTATTAAAGGGCCATGCCTACCGGCGCGCCGGGGAACGATCGGCCCGCTTTTTGGTACTCGCGCCTGATGGCATGAATGAGATGGCGGCGATCGATCGGCGAGCCCTCGGCGGCGGCCAGGAACCCGGCGGCGACGGCGGCGTTGCGTATCACTCCGCCGACGACCGGATAGAGAGCTGACAGCTCGTGCAGATTGACGTCAGCCGCCAGCGGCGCTGTCTGCGGCAAATGGCAGCGCCAGAGCGCCAGCCGCTCCTCGCGATCCGGTTCTTCGAAATCGACGACGAATTCCAGCCGGCGCAGAAAAGCCGGATCGATGTTGTCGCGAAGGTTGGTGGCCAGTATCGCCAGCCCCTCGAATTGTTCCAGTCGCGTCAATAGATATGCCGTTTCGAGGTTGGCGTAACGATCATGGGCGTCGCTGACTTCGGTGCGTTTGCCGAAGAGGGCATCGGCCTCATCGAAAAAGAGCGAGGCCTGCGCGCGTTCGGCCGCATCGAAGACCGAGGCGAGGTTCTTTTCCGTTTCACCGATCCATTTCGACACCACGCGCGAAAGATCGACGATCAGCAACTCCACGCCGAGCGCATTAGCCAGCGCTTCGGCTGACAGCGTCTTGCCGGTCCCTGGAGGCCCGGCGAACAGTAGCCGCACGCCGCGCGCGCCACTGCGGTCTTTCAGGAAACCCCACTCGTCGAGGACGACCGATTGCAATTCCAACCGCGAGACGGCTTCGCGCAGTTGCCTGAGCCGGTCCGCAGGCAGCACCAGGTCTTTCCAGGTGGCTTTCGGCCGCACCCTGCGTACTCCGGCCGAGAGCGAGACATTGCCCCGCGCGCGAATGCTGACGGCCACGTCGTCAATTGCCGGCGCGCGGCCTTCCAATTCGGCGACGAACCGCAAATCGGTAGCCACCGCCGCCGCCATCGCCGGTTCGACCGGATATCGCGCCGCGAGAAACGGCGCCGCCTCCGCGAGCGAAGGAATCGCTTCGCTCCATATCCGCCGTTTGGCCGAAGGCGTCAATCGCTCTACCTGCACGGCGATCAGCGGACGTTTGCCGCGCGCGCCTGCCGCGCCTGTTACACCGCAGATGACAATCGGTCCCGGGAAATCGTCGAACGGCGACCGATACTGTGGGTGTGTCGCCTGGGGCGCATCGGGCGCGGCCAGATTCAACACGGGCGTCATTCCGCGAGCGAGCGAGTGAACTCGAATCAACCTGACCAGATCCCGACCCACTAAAGCCGGGGCCAGAATGCCCGCCGGTTTCGCCCCGGCATGAGCTGCCAGCGCGACGCCGCGATGGTAGGCGGTCTCTTCATTATCAGCCGTGACAAGCACCGTGCAGGTTTCGCCCCATCTGATCGCTCTTGCCGCCCGCTCGGCGCTCGCCGTGGCAAACCATTCGTCCAGCCCTGCGCAAGCGATCGAATCGTCGAGTCTATTGATTGAGGCGGGCCAAACATCGAGTCCTCGCAATGCCGGCCAGAGCGCTTCCGCAGGTTGCAGTGACCGTTCAAAGAAAGGCGCGTCGCCGGTGATGAGCAGCGCCCCACTCGCCGCAAGCGCGCCGGTTTCGACCAGATCACGAAAAGATCTACGCTCCTGCTGGTCACGGCAAAATAGCTGGGCCGCAAGACCGACTGTCGCGCGCGGCTCGCCGCGTGGATGCAGTGTCCGCAGCGCCGCCGCCAGCCCTTCATGCTCTTCGCTCATTCCGCCGATCAACAGGAGTTCGACCTCCTCCTGGCTGAGCGCCAGCGCTTGCGACAGACGATCCAGCGGATCGAGCCCGCCTGGTTCGATCGCGTTCGCGCGTTCGCGCGAATTGCATAGACACGAGTCGAGTGAGCGGCCTTCGGAAACCGATTCAAACATCGCCCACAGAAATGCCTGGCTTTCGGACGTCATGCCCTCTGAACCGCGCAGTGTGGCGCCAAGGAAACGAGCCAGGCGTCCGGCCATTACGCCGACCTCACGCGCCATCCGTGCGCCGGCATCCACAGTCATGGGCCTCATGGGCGTATCCATCGCCATCAACTCACTCATAAATGAACCTCACAACCACCCCCAGCCACGGCGTATAGCCAGGGTCGAGATCGAGTCCGGCGCGCCGGATTTCGGTCGCCACTTCGTCCAGTGAAAACCTGACGTCGATCCAGCCGGGCTCGGCGACAATCTCCGCGCTCCGGTGACAGACGAATTCGATCAATGACGCCCGGTCGCCCGACCATTCGCCACTTTGGTCGATCAATACGCCTAGGCGTTCGACGATGCGAGCCGCCAGCGAGTTGATCGCGCCGGTCTCGGTTTCGCTCGGCGGCTCGTGGTCAAGCGACCGTTCGGTATCCGGCGGCAATCCTGCAAAGGCAAGCGCCGCCGGATCGTTCTCTTCAACCGGCGCCAGCGCCAACGCCAGCCTTATCATCACCCAGCGGAAAGGCCGCGCGCCAAGCTCGGGATGCGCGAGTATTTCAAGCGCCAGTTTCAACTCCTCAACCATGCCGAGCAGGAAGAGCAGCCCGCCAAACCGCGTCAATGAGCGCCGCCGCCGGTCGACGCCCTCCAGGGTGTTTTGCCCCAGGTGTTGGCCGGATTCGCGCTTAATCGCCGGCGCCCCTGTCGTCCTTGGCGACTCCGTTGCCATATCCGGCGCGATCGGGCGCGCTCCTTCGCGCGGAGTTTCGTTCACGGCTTTTCGATTTGCCCCCTGGCGCGCCACTGGCATTTCGGGCAAGGATGGGCTGAGTTCCGTGATCGCCGAACGGATGGCGGCGGCGATGAGCCCGACCACTTCGCGGGCCGACTCGCTTTTCAATCTGGCGGGCTCGACTTCAAGCGCGACCAGCGCAGCCGCGGCGCGGCAGGCTTCGGGATTCTGGACGGTCAGTGATTGCGACGCGGTGATCGCGGGCAGTAACCTGGAGCTATTGATCATGCGCATCGCGTCGCGCGCCGCGCGCGATGAGGGGCTGTCGGGAGCCTCTTTAACCAGCCCGTCGCCATCGGCTTCGCTCAACGCGGCCGCCGCCAGCGTCATCCAGTGGCGCGGGGTGAACCGTCGCGCGATGCGTTCCAGACACCCGGCTTCAGCCAATGCGATGAGCGCCGGGATGACCGCGACCGGGTCGGACGAAATCGATCTCACCAATTCAAAGATCGCCTCGCTGGCGCCGGCCGCATTGCCGGCGCGCCAGAGGCCGAGTTGGCGCCATGCCCAGGCGCGGCTCAAATCGCCGCGCCCCACGCTCACCACCAGATCAATCAGCGCATGACGTCGCGAGCGGTAGAAGACCGCGCGGCGATCCCGCATCGCGCGCAAAATCTCTCCCGCCAGTTCTCGACCCCATTCAGCGGCCAACGACGCGTCCGCCCTGGTCAGGGGCAAACGGATCGACACGTGGATATTGCTCAAACAGAGTTCGCCATCTTCCGGCAGTCCGGCCTCCTCCAACGCTCGTTCGAACATTTCGTCCAACACCAGCAACATGACCTGATCGAGCCTTTGTCGCGCAGCAATCGCTGAGTGTGGCAAGCGGTAATGGGCGGCGAATTTTCCGATTTGCGCTTCTTGCATCACTTTACTCTTCATCATCCGACACGGCTGTCCTGGCCGAGGCGGTTTCCACCGACTGTCGCGCCAGACGGCCGAGCGCCCAGGATCGCGCCGCGCCCGAGCGGCGAATTGCCGATCTGCCATTGTTCGACGCCTCCGCTGCGACCGATGATAGAGGTCAGCCCAACGTGCAGACCTCGCCCGACGCGCATGCCCGCTTCGAGGGCGCAGACTTCGACTAGCGTGTGCGCCGGGCGGTGCTGGTCCAGGATTCGCGCCACCACCTCTGACTGCTCCGAAGTGAGCGAGGTAGGGATAATCACCGCGAAACGATGCGCATGTGTTTCAAAAGCATCTTCGACATTGCCGGCTGATGTTCGCGTCTCCGCTTGGCCAATTGCGGCGCCGATGCGAAATCCGGCGCCGAGCGCCGAATTGGAACTCAAACCATCGCCTCCGCCGAGCATTGTCCCGCCCATCCCTCGCGCGCGAAACTTTTCGATCAGGATCGGCGCTGATCCCAGGTAGATTTCCAGAAAGCGCCGCAGGCCGGCGATGGCGCCGCGGAAACGGAAAAGCCACATCGCTTCGGCGATCAGCTTTGGCCGAACGTCTTCGGTCGAACCATCTGGTCGAGGGGCGCGCGACATGAGCTCGTCGAAGGTCAGTCCGAGGAAGCCGGCCAGCCACGGCAGTATCTCGGCCGGCGCGCTGCGCGGGTCCAACAATGCGCGTCGCGCGTCGGCTTCGGCCTCCAACTCACCCAGCGTCCCCTCGAAGATCGCCAGGTAGCGTCGCAGAAACGAGGCCACCTGTTCATCGCGTGAAAATGTTTGCGGGATGCGCCGCAGGTAATCATGCGACGGATATTCGGCGCGCAGCGCGCGGACGCGCGGCGTTGAGCGCGTGTTTCCGCTCAATTCGAGGCAGACCCAGAGATAACGCCCCGGCGGCGCCAGCGCCGGCGTTTCGTAAGTTTCAAATTTGTCGTCTTCAGCCAGGCGAACCCATGGCGCCTCGCGCCCAGTCTCGCGGCGGTGTAGTAGCTGAGCAGGCGAGCCGTTCAGTTGATCGGCGAGCGATTGCGGCGGCATCGGCGGCGAGAGCTCCGGGTGTGGCGGATCGGCTTGCGTGTTGGCCGGGCGCAGGCGCGGAATCTCCGAGTCTTCGGGAGGCTCGTCGGCGGTTATACAGCGCACCGTGACTGCCGTTCCTCTCGGTATGCATGCGTCGAGAAAGACTCTCCCCCAGACGGTGTGAAACTCGCCGCTGTCCAGCCGGTATGTAATGACGCGCCCCCGCGGCAAGTAACGCAACCGCGCGGCAACCGCATGGCGCGGGCCGGCGGAGGTCCAAAAGATGATTCGACCGTTAGGCGTGAGCGCTATCCCCAGCCCGTCGTAACCGCGAGCTTTGAGTGGCGGCAATGCGGCCGGCCGGTTTTCGCCCACACAGAAACGGAGAAAATCTTCGCCAGGACGCCGCGCCACCACCAGCACAGCGCCAGCGCCCTCACAGGCCCGCGCCAGACCGATGTCGCCAGTTTGAAACTCGATGTCGGTGGCGAACTTCACGTCGATCGTTTCGCCGAGATTGCCGAACCTGACGACGCGGGATGACGCCGATCCGGCGTGTTCGAGAATAAAAAGCTCGCCCTCGGGCGAGATGGCGATGCGTGATGGATCGGCGGTTCCGCTCGGCCATTCGAAGGGGTGCGGGCCGGTTCGCGCGTCGAGTTTCACCAGCCCCGGCGGCGAGGCCAGCAGCGCGTAGACCGTCCGGCCATTGGACGCCAGATCTACCGGCGCTGCGGCGAGTTGCACGCGGCGCAGCAATCGCCGCGACCAGAGGTCGTAGATCAAAATACGTTTCGCGTCCGATTCGGCGATGAACAACCGCTGGTTTTCGTCTACCGCCAGGCCTCGCGGCGTTCGCAGCGCCGCCGCCCTTTCGTTCGTGATTTCAAAATCGCCGGCGGGCGCCTCCGGCCCGGCGCCAAATAGGTCCACGGGCAGATCGACCGGCGAAGCCTGCCCGCCGGCCAGCTGAAGCGGATCTTTCGCCGCCCACAACCACCGTTCGACACGGCCTTCAACTGGGGCGCTGTGGTAGAGCCGACAATAGCCGTCGAAAGCCAGTCCCGCGCCGCGTTCGGCGCTCGGCGCCTCTTCCGCGACACTCTCGGCCTTTTCGTCACGCCAGTTGAGCTGCACCACCTCGCCTTCCAGGGCGGTCTCTTCGTGCGACGAACGCAGCCATTGATCATGAGTTCGAATGAGCGCAAACGGGCGCGGCGCGGGCATCTTTAACACTCCTCGCGAATGATAGGGATCGGCACGGGCACGCCGGGCGACGGCGGCGGCTCGACGCTCTGTCCGGGCAAGAGGAAGTTGAGCGGCCCTTCGATCACCGTGATTTCACTAAGTTCAGGCGCTTCGTGCTTCGCCAGATCGACTGAACCTTGAATCCAGTCGTTCCGCCGCTCATCCCATCCGGCGACTTTTAAGTCGTCGAGGAACTGCACGCCTTCGACCTGCAGCGCGGCGGCTTCGAGTTCGGGGCCGTGCACGCGGCGGCCGAGCGGCCATCCTTGCCCCTCCGGCCCGTAAGGCGGGAGTGGCGCCAGATATTGTCGGATCACCAGTTCGACCCAATGACGGACAGCTTCGACGCCATAGCCCGGCTTGACCCGCACCCCGACTGCGACTGCGATCCGGCGGTAAACCGGCGGAATTACGTAGAGCTCTGTTGTCACCAGCCGTCGCATGTCGAGCCATTCGCAGACTGCGCGTAGCATGTTGCGATCCGGCGCGGGCGCGTTTGGATGCGCGGCGTCCTCGCGCGGCCAGATGACGACGCTGACCACTCCGGCAACTTCCGACCGCTGTGTCGGCGGATGAAAGCGGGGCAAACATTCGGCGCGTCCGACCGCGACGCCGGGCGTCATGAGCGCCAATTCTTGAAAGTCGGCGCCGGTGACGGCGCGGTCGCGGCGTCGCAGTTCTGACGGAATGCGGCCGAGCGCCTCCCTGATCGTTTCAGCCGCGCCGCCGCCCGCGGCCGGCAGCGGATTGGCGGCTTTGACGTCGGGAAAGTCTACAAGTTTCGAGATCGCGTTCGCAGGAACATTGCCTTCGACGCCTCCGCCGTAGCGGTATTCGCGCGCGCGAATCCGTTGGCCGATTTGCGGCGGCAGACCTTGCAATCCATTGCCGAAACGCACCTCGCCCGCTTCCAGGTCGAGTGTGTAGTTCCGGTCATCAGGGCCGC
>DASUFM010000165.1:0-12244 GCA_036274535.1 Blastocatellia bacterium | reverse complement strand
CACAGAATGCGGAATCCGCGCTGGCCAATAAACACCCCGCCGCCGCCGCGGCGAAAGATTTTCTGTCCCTGGCCATCGCCAGGCGCGATCCGGCGCGCGCCACGATCGTGGCCGACGGGCGGGACGAATGGCGGCTGGTCGCTTACGCGCCAGGAAGCGAAACCGCCGAGTATGTCATCGTCGTGGCCGAATCGCGGCGCGAGTTGATCGATCAGATGCGCGCGCTGCGGAAAATATTCATGTTCAGCCTCCCCGCGATGCTACTGGTAGCGGGATTCGCCGGGTATCTGCTGGCGCGCAGGAGCCTCATTCCGATCGCGGAGATGACGGCGCATGCCGAGCGGATCAGCGTTGAGAACCTTCAGGATCGATTGCCTGTAAAAAACAAGAGCGACGAATTGGGCAAACTGGCGCGGGTCTTCAACGATCTTCTGGCGCGAATCGAAAGCTCGTTCGACAACATGCGGCAATTCACCGCCGACGCCTCGCATGAGTTGCGAACTCCGTTAGCGATCATTCGCGGCGAGGCCGATGTGGCTCTTTCGCAGGACCGCGCACCGGAAGAATATCGCGAGACGCTGGCGATCATTCAGGACGAGGCGCGGCATCTCTCGGGCATAGTGGAAGACATGCTTTCGCTGGCGCGGGCCGACGCCGGGCAACGCAAGCTCAAACTGGAAGAGTTTTACCTCAACGATCTGGTGGAGGAATGCGTCCATTCGGCGCGCGCGCTGGCTTTGAATAAAAGTCTCTCGCTCAATTTCGAGTCATCCGATGAAACCGCTTTTCGCGGTGACGAAGACCTGCTCCGCCGAATGGTCGTCAATCTTTTGGACAACGCGATTAAATATACGCCGGACGGAGGCTCGGTCTCGGTCAGGCTGTGGCGGGACAACGGCCTGGTCAAGCTCCGCGTCACCGACAACGGCATCGGCATTCCGGCGGAAGCCGCCGCGCGCGTCTTCGAACGGTTCTACCGCATTGACAAAGCGCGTTCACGCGCCGAGGGCGGCAGCGGACTCGGCTTGCCTATCGTGAAATGGATCGCCGAAGCTCATCACGGCTCCGTCAACCTGGAAAGCGCCCCTGAACACGGCAGTTCTTTCACCATCTCGCTTCCCATCTGAAAAAAACGCTGGTACACTTCAAATATCCGGTCTGTTTCATCTCCTGTTCATTTCGCATCCATACAATAGCCGCTGAGTTTCGCAATGCGGACTCAACTCTCCCAAACAGGCTGAAATTTATTACGCCCCATTTCCTTCATCTCCTGATTCCAATATCAGAGGGAAAATATGACTTCCTTATACACGCGGTCGCAAACCGATTCTGGAGGACAATTAATGAGCGGATGGATAATTTTTCGACGAACACGTATATATATACTGGCAATACTGGCAATGCTGGCGCCCTTTGCCGGCGCTGATCCCAGGCGCCAACAGGCGCAAGACTCCACTCCCGTCACAATCGAAAACTTCGGGAAGGTAAATGATCACATTTATCGCGGCGCGCAGCCGGAAGGCGACAACTATCGCCAGTTGGTTGCGATTGGTATCAAGACCGTTCTCGATCTGCGCGGCGACAGCAAGCCCAACTCCAAAGCCCTGGCGGAAGAAGCCGGCCTTCACTACATCAATTTGCCGATGGCCGACAAACGGTATCCGCAGCGGGACGCCGCCCAGCGATTCATGGAGATCGTCAACGATCAATCGACCTGGCCAGTTTACGTGCATTGCGCTGGAGGGAGGCATCGGACCGGCGCGATGATCGCTGTTTACCGAATAACGAACGATGGATGGGACATCGATCGCGCCTATCAGGAAATGAAAGACTACGGCTTTTACACCAGGCTCGGTCACGCTTGTTATCGTGACTATGTCAACAATTACTATCGAAATTGGCAGACATATCACCAAACCTATATGGCGGAGGACGCCGCGCCTGCAGAAAACGATAAGATGATGATACGCGTCGCCAGGATGACACGCATCAACACAGTGGCCGGCGTCGTTGGGCGTCCTATCAAACGAATTTATAAAGCGAGGCCGATACTTAAATGAAGAGCAAATTAAAGATCAATGGAATCAACGATTTCAGGGTATGAACGCCAGATCACCGCAGAGGCGCAGAGGACACAGAGAAAACGCAGAGAGAAAGACGAGATCCTGGCTTACCCTCCGTCAGGCTCACTGCTTTCCCTCTGCGCTGCCTCGGCGACCTCTGCGCCTCCGCGGTGAACTCATCTAATCCACATGCGCTATTGAAAGCGTTGACAGTAAACGACTTCAATTTGCACACTCTTCACTTAAATAGGATCAGCAGGAGTTTGAGGGATCGAAGCCGGAACGACCGGCATTGGCGAGCTTATTTTATTCACCATCTTACATACATTCGACAGCGTCCCAATGCCGGTTGTTTCGGTTTCGTTTGGTTTTTACCGTGGTTTGGATTGCCCCTCAAATACCAATCCTTGCGCCCGTCAGGAATTCATCTTCTGTTCATTTCACATCCATACAATTGTCAACGAGCCTTACACGACAAGCTCGGAGCGCCCTGGAGGATCAGGGTTGCTCCATCCTCCACCAGGTCATTCATCGAAAGACGAAAACAAGACATTTGAGGCTGGACCGGGATGATTCGCAAAATCTATCTTCTAATGATTTGTCTGCTTTGCGCTTTCCTCGTGATCGCGACGGCGCGCGGCGCTCGAACTTTAACCGAGCCTGACAATATAAGATTCGCCGTGATCGGCGATACTGGGACAGGCGAAAGTAATCAATTTGAGGTCGCGCAGAGCATGATTAAAGTCTATCAGCAGGAACCGTTCGGATTTGTGCTGATGCTTGGCGACAATATTTACGGGAGCATCAACTCACGCGCCTTTCAGGAACGGTTCGAGCAACCATATCGGAACCTGATCACGCATGGCGTGAAGTTCCGGGCGGTGCTGGGCAATCACGACAAAGGCGGCTCGGAGAAAGAGACCGGCTACGAGCGGTTCAATATGATCGGCCGGCGCTTTTACACTTTTACCAGCGGCTCAGGAACAAAAGGCGAGCCGCTGGCCCAGTTTTTCGGGCTCGACTCCAGCCGTATGGACGAGGACCAGCTCGCCTGGTTGGAAAAAGAGCTTGCGGCTTCAAATGCGATCTGGAAGATTCCATTTTTTCACCATCCAATTTATTCTTCAGGGCGGAAGCACGGCTCGGATATGAAGCTGCGCCGCGCGCTGGAGCCGCTGTTTACGCGGTACGGCGTGCGGGTGGCGCTGAGCGGCCACGATCATATTTACGAACGCATCAAACCGCAGGAAGGCATTATCTATTTTGTCTCAGGTTCCGGAGGGCAGTTGCGGAAAGGCGACATCAAACGCAACGACCCGATCTTTGCCGCGGGCAACGACCAGGTCTGTCACTTTATGCTCTTCGATATTAAGGAAGACGAGGCGCGCTTTCGCGCGATTGATATTAACGGCGCTGTGATAGACCAGGGAGTAATCAGCGCGAAGCCGGAAGTCAACGGCCAGTGATGAATAATATTTTTTCTTCGGGAATGTGGCGGTGGATACTGGTCATCGCTTTCGCGATATCGCCGGCCGTTGCGCCGGCCGGCGCGGCGCATGCGCAAACCGGCCGCCCGCGCCGGCTGACGCTCAGTAACGCCATCGAACAGGCGCGCCAGCATCACCCTTTGATCATCGCGGCCGGCCGGCGCGTGGCGATAGCCGAAGCGGAAAAACTGGAATCGAGTTTGAGGCCGAATCCGAGCGTGACCGTGAGCGGCGAAAATTTTCCGATCGGTTCGGCGCCGAAAGGCTTCGAGTTCAGGAGCGGCGTGGATTGGTTCGCCACCTACACGCAAACTTTCGAGACCGCCGGCAAAAGAGGCTTCCGCATTTCTCTGGCCGAACACAACCTCGAAGCCGCGCGGTCGGACGCTTCGGCCGTCGAGCGGCGCATCGTTTACGAGGTCAAGGCGGCGTATCAACGCGTCGCCACCGCGCTGCTGCGCATGCGGATTCTGAGCCAAAACCGCGACAACCTGAATCAGCTCGTTGGCCTGAACGAGACGCGTGTAAAAGAGGGCTACACCTCCGAAGGCGATCTGATCAAGGCGCGGCTGGAAGCTCAACAAGTCGATTTTCAGGCGCGTAAGATCCATCTGGAATACGAGCGGGCCAGGGTCGAATTGTTGCGGGCGATGGGATCGTCGTCTTTTGAAGACGGCGACCTTTCTTTTGAGATCGTCGAAGAGATCAATTATCAGCTCGTCTCGCTGGACATGCCTTCGTTGCGTGAGGCGGCGCTGCGTTTGCCGCAAGCGCAGGCGGCGATGGCGCGCGTGGAACGCGCCCAATCCCTGCTGCGGCTCGAACAGGCGCGGGTCAAGCCGGACATCACCACCAGTTTCGGTTACAAACGCAACGGCCCCGATAACGCGCTCTACGCGGCGGTCAGCGCGCCGCTGCCCTTTTTCAACCGCAATCAGGCCCAGATCGCCCGCGCTCAGGCCGAAGTCGAAGCGGCGCAAGCGGAGTTGCAGTACACACAGAACACAATTCTGGCGGAACTCGCCGCGGCGCGCCGCGCCGTCGAATTGAACCAGAAGCAGGTCGAATCGCTGCGCGCGGAATACCTGTCGCTCGCGGATGAATCACGCGACATTTCGATGGCCGCCTACCGCGAAGGCGCGGTCGATTTGCTGGTCCTGCTCGACGCGCAGCGCGTTCGCGGCCAGGCGCAGGATTTCTACTTTCAGGCCTTTTACGATTACCAGTTGGCAATCTACGAACTGGAGCGCGCCACCGGAATCGAACATCTGCCCACGCGCCAGGACACTAAATCAGCGCAATCAACCACAGAGGCCACAGGAAACACAGAGAGATGATTATGCCCTCTGCGTTTTCCGTGACCTCTGTGGCTATTCGTCCGTATGAAGATTTATGGGAAATGACGGAGAAATGACGCAAGTGACTACATCGCGCGGCGCGCAGGCAAAGGGCCTTCGGATGAAATTGATGGCGTTGCTGACGCTTGCGGCTGTCTTCATCGCCGGATTGTTGCTGGGGCAATCCCGGCTGTCCGGGAGTGAAAGCGCTGTTGAATCAAAACCAGCGAGTGAGGCGGGCGAACAGAAATCGGCGAATCAGGCCCGGCTCTCGCCCGAAGCGATTAAGCGCGGCCAGATCGAGATCGGCGCCGTTTCAAAGCATTCATTCTCGCAGACGCTCGAAGTCTCCGGGCGGCTGGCGCTCAACGAAGACGCGGCCGCGCGCGTCGGAACCATCGTCACCGGGCGCGTGACGCGCGTGTTGGCGACGGTCGGCGATTACGTGAAGAAAGGTCAGGCGCTTATCTACATTCACAGCCATGAGCTTTTGGACGCTCGCGCCAGCGCCGCCAAAGCTCGGGTGGCGGTGACGGAGAAAGAGAAGGCGCTGGCCTACGCCAGGGCCGAGCTCGACCGCGCCGATCGTTTGCTGGCCGCGAAAGCCTTATCCCGGCGCGAGCAGGCGCATGCGGCGGCGAATGTCACGGCTGCGACCGCCGAGTTGGACCATGCGCGGGCCGAACTGTCGCGGGCCGCGGAATGGCTCGAACATCTGAGCGCGCCCCACGACAGCCACGATGACATCGTCATCTACGCTCCGATCGCCGGCGTCGTGCTCAAACGCGACGTGACGCTCGGCACGGTGGTCAATGAAGCCAGCGATCTGATGACCATCGCCAATCTGGACACACTCTGGGCCATCGCCGAAGCGCCGCAACAGCAGGCCGCCTCCGTTCGGGTCGGACAACAGGTTGAGATAAAGATTTCGACCTTCGCCGACCGGCGTTTCAACGGACGCGTCGTCCACATCGGCGAAACGCTCAACCCTGAAACGCGAACCGCGCAGGTACGATGTCTGGTCAACAACCCGCGCGGCGATTTGAGGCCGGAGATGTATGCGACGATCAACATCGCTTCTGAAACAGGGCAACAGGCGCTGGCCGCGCCGGCCGAAGCGGTAATCGAGATGCAAGGCGAGCGAGTGGCCTTCGTCTCGCCCGGGCCGGGGCTGTTCGAGAAAAGGACCGTGCAAACCGGCCGGGAGCAGAACGGGATGATAGAGATCACGGGCGGATTGAAACCGGACGACCGTATCGTGACCCGCGGCTGCTTTTTCATCAAATCTGAACTACTCAAATCCACACTATCTGAAGAATGATTCGCGCCCTCATCGAATTTTCCCTGCGACAACGACTGCTTGTTCTCGCGCTGACTTTGTTACTGGCCGGCGCGGGCGTTTACGCATTCACGTCGCTGTCGATAGACGCTTTCCCGGATCTCACCAACAACCAGGTCAACATCGTCACCGAGGCGCGTGGAATGGCCGCCGCCGAAGTCGAACAGCTCATCACTTACCCCATAGAGAGCGCGATGATGGGCATTCGCGGCGCGGAAGAAGTGCGCTCTATCTCGAAATTCGGCCTCTCGATCATCACCATCGTCTTCTCCGACAGCGTTGACACCTATTTCGCGCGACAGATGGTCGGCGAGCGCCTGCAGGAAGCGAAGACGCGCATCCCCGAAGGCATGCAACCAACGCTAGGCCCCGTGGCGACGGCTTTCGGCGAGATCTATCAATACGTGATCGAAGGCAAGGATCACGGCGCGATGGAACTGAAGACGCTGCACGATTGGATGATCAAACCGCAATTGCGATCCGTGCCCGGCGTCAACGAGATCAATTCATGGGGCGGCTTCATCCAGCAGTATCACGTGCTGGTCGAACCCGAGCGCCTGATCGCCTACAACCTGACGCTTCGAGACGTCTATCACGCGCTCTCGATGAGCAACAGCAACTTCGGCGGCAGTTACATCGAACGAGGTTCGGAAGGCTACACCGTACGCGGGCTGGGGCGCTTCGACGGCGAACAGGCCGAAGAACAGATACGCCAGGTCGTGATCAAATCGTCGGCCGGAGCGCCGGTGCTGGTGAAGGATGTGGCGACGGTCGAAGTCGGCCCCGCGGTTCGCCAGGGCGCCGTGACCAAAGACGGATTGGGCGAGGTAGTCTCGGGAATGGTCATCATGACCAAGGGCGAAAATTCCAAAGCCGTCATCGAGCGCGTGAGTGACCGCGTCAGTAAAATCGAAAAGACTTTGCCGGCGGGCGTGAAACTGACGCCGTTCTACCAGCAGACCACGCTCGTCGACCGGACTATCCGCACCGTGGCCACGAACCTGATCGAGGGCGGGCTGCTCGTGATCGTCGTATTGTTCCTGTTTCTGTACAACATCCGCGCCTCGCTGATCGTGGCCTCCGTGATTCCGCTCTCGATGCTGGTGGCGTTCATCGGCATGAAAGCTTTCGGGGTCACGGCGAACCTGATGAGCCTTGGGGCGGTTGATTTCGGATTGATGGTGGACGGCGCGGTTGTGATGATCGAAAACTTCACCAGCCGGTTGAACGAGGAAGGAGTGAAGACGCGTGAAGAGGCGGTTCGGATCGTGCGCGGCAGCGCGGTCGAAGTCGCGCGCCCGATCGGCTTCGGCGTGTTGATCATCATCGCGGTCTATCTGCCGATCTTCGCCCTGCAGGGGCTGGAGGCGCGGATGTTCCGCCCGATGGCGCTGACGGTCTGCTGCGCGCTCCTCGGCGCGCTGGTCCTGACGATGACCTTCGCGCCGGCGATCGCTTCACTCGCGCTCAAACCGCATCATCACGAAGGCCACGAACGCATATTGACCGCGCTGCAAAATCGCTATCGCAGGCTGCTGTCCGGGCTGATGCGCAATCGCTGGCTGACGATAGGCGTGGCGCTCATTGTCGTGTCAATCGCGATCGGCTCGATAAAATTTCTGGGCACGGAGTTCATGCCTCAACTCGACGAAGGAGCGCTGCTGATCGAAACGCGCCGCCTGCCTTCAATCTCGCTTACCCAGTCGGTCGAGATAGCCTCCATGGTCGAGAAAGTGGTCCGGGAATTTCCAGAAGTCGAAACCGTCGTGACAAAGATCGGCCGGCCCGACCTGGCGACCGAGGCGATGGGCGTTTATCAGGGCGATGTATACGTCATTCTCAAACCGAAGGAACAATGGACCACGGTCAGGACTAAAGAAGAGTTGATCGAGAAGCTGGACGAGAAGCTCAAAGACGTCCCAGGCGTGGTCTACAACTTCACGCAGCCGCTGGCGATGCGATTGGACGAGGTGATTTCCGGCGTGAAGGCCGATGTCGCCGTGAAATTGTTCGGCGACGATCAGGCGACGCTGGAGCGCGAAGCGCGAGAGATCGAAGGCATACTGGGCCGCGTGCGCGGCGTGGCGGACTTGCAGACCGAGGCGCTCGGCGGCGCGGGCGAATTGCAGATCGCAGTCAACCGCGCTGAGATGGCGCGTTACGGACTGCGCGTCGAAGACGTCAAGGAGTTGATCGAGACGGCCATAGGCGGCGGAGTCGCGACCGAAGTGATTGACGGGCGCAGGCGATTCGACGTCGTCGTGCGACTGCCGGAAGCGCGGCGAAAGGAGATCGAAACGATCCGCGCGCTGCTTGTTCCGGCGCCCGGCGGCGAGCGAGTAACGCTCGGACAGGTCGCCGATATTCGCACGGCCGAAGGCCCAGAGGTCATCAATCGCGAAGACGCGCAGCGCCGCATAGTCATTCAATCGAACGTGCGCGGGCGCGACATCGGCAGTTTCGTGGCCGAGGCCCGGGCCCTGATCGAACGCGAAGTAAAGCTGCCGGCCGGCTATTACATTACCTGGGGGGGCGAATTCGAGAACACGCAGCGCGCGATGAAAAGGCTTTACATTGTCGTGCCGCTGGCGCTGCTGCTGATCTTCCTGCTGCTTTACTCAACGTTCAACTCACTCAGGTACGCCGCGTTGATCATCGCCAACGTGCCGTTCGCGCTGGTCGGCGGGATCGCCGCGGTGTGGCTGCGAGGATTCAATCTCAGCCTGTCGACGGCGGTCGGATTCATCGCGCTATTCGGCGTGGCCGTGCTCAACGGCGTGGTGATGGTCAGCCACATCAACAGTTTGCGCAAGAAAGAATCGAAGCTGCGCGAAACCATCCTGGAAGGCGCGGTCGCGCGACTGCGGCCCGTGCTGATGACCGCGCTGGTGGCCAGCCTCGGATTCGTCCCGATGGCGCTTTCGACCGCGCCCGGCGCCGAAGTCCAACGCCCGCTCGCCACGGTCGTCATCGGCGGACTCATCACTTCCACCCTGCTGACGCTGTTCGTCCTGCCGACGCTGTACGAATTGATCGCGAAAAAACCGGCGCCAGAGCCTGAATTCGTCGCGGTTGGTGAATGAGTGTTCGGTAGAGAGTTCTGACTTTTACATATCAAATCTTGCGCAAGCTTTACCGCTTGAGCCTATGGATGGACTGGCCAAGCACTTCTTCCGCCATTTCGCGCACGATCTGATCCTGATCTTTCAGCAGTTTTTTCAGAATCGGAATTGCCGGTTTGAAAGAGGCCGGAATCTCGTTCTGTTCCGTCAAATCATCGCAGGCGAATATCGCGATTCGCCGCACAAGCGTATCCTGGTCGCGCAGAAATTCGATCAACATAGCAATCCCCTTGTCACTTCTGATAAGCGGGAAGGCTGCATATTGGCGAGTCAGCGGATCCTCGTTCTTGTCCATTACCAGATTTCGTAGAACGGCCAGCGCCTCATCGTTCTCCAGATCCGCGTCTATCACCAACTTTGCAAGCCCCATTTGCAATGCCCCTCGCGCTTTGGTCATCGCCGGGATCAGTTGTGGAAGAGCGCCACGGCCCGCGCGCCATAACAGGCGCTGGCCTTCCTGCCAAATGTTCTCGTCGCTATCCGCCAGCTTATTGATGGCCTCGCGAATCTCTTCCTGTGTGAACTTCTCTTCCAGACTCGACGCGGCGGCGCCGACGCGTACCGATTTCAGTCTTTTAGCTCGCCACTGATCAGCCCCTGCTTTCATATCAGGCACACGCTCAAAGACCGCCGGATCATATGCCGGATTGATCTCGAAACTCTGTCTGAATGGTTTTTGACGATTTACACTCTCAACCTGAGGCATCATCACCCCATCGAATTCCTTGTAATCAGAGAAGTCATGGCGAAGAAGTTGGAGTTCTACGTCCGGTTTGTCCGCGGCGTAAGCTGAAATCCGCGCCGGCAGATGGGTCGCCTTGTCCAGATAGATCTTATACAGCAGTCTCTCGTACTTGACCGTGACCACATCACACGTCCGTGATCCCAGCTTTTCCTCTGCAGCCCCCACTGGTTCCGGCTTTAACCACGGAGTTTCAAGGAAATATCTGATAGACACGTCTCGAAAGACGCTGCGTAAATCAGGATTAGGAGGCCCCACCCGCACATCGTTCGGATCGTCGCCAGGCACGAAGATTCTGATATTCTTCTCGAAATTGATGACGCTGGCGTGGAAGCCAAAAACAGTCGGCCTGGCGTCAGACCAATAGAAATTCTTGTCCGGAAAAACAAAGAGACTAGCCTGTGGATAGCCGGACCTACTATCTGTGATGGCAAAGCCTTTGACCCGATATAGATTTTCTCTCCCACCCTTTGCGGCGACGGCCAACTCCCATAATTGCCTGGCGCGTTCAATCGACGCGTCTGGTTTAGGTTGCTGCGCGCCACCGACAGCCTGAACAAATAGGATCATGCCTAAGGCCAACACAATTGATAAAAGGCCTTGATAGTTCATCATGGGTTACAGTCTCCAAATCCCAGATGCCTGAATATATTGCGGAAGAACCCGCCCACTAACTCACCTGCGTGTCCTATTTTTCCGCCTATGCCCTCATGGTAATTATATTTATCGGTATCGCTATATACTCCATTTCCAAGCTCAGTTCCACCATTTCCCATTATTGTTACCTGGAGGCTTCTGGGTCCGAACACACTTGGCCCTGAAGTTTTAGACCTGTAGTCGGTAATCCCATTATTTCCCTTGAATGTCTCTCCGAGTTCCGTCTTATGCAGTGTTCCTCCGAAACCATCGCTCTTCTCACTAAAACTGTTTCCATTCAATATTTTGTTTGCTCCTTCAACGTCAGAGAATTGGTAGGTGAAGCCTTCTCCAGACTTTGAGGGCTTTATTGTCAATAACTCTATATTCTCAAGGAGACGTGAATTAAACAGGAGATCAAGCGTATCATTCTGCTTCTTTATGTTTTCGGGCCGGTTCGGATCGCTGCATTTCGGCTTTTCCTTCTTCTTCTGATCCGAATTCGTGTTCTGATTGTTACCTCCACCGCCGCCACCGCCGCCTTGATCACCGCCACTGCCGCCGCCACTGCTACCGCCACCAAAGCAAAAGACTTGAACGCTGTTGATCGTTATACTGCCATTATCCCATAGCGTCCAGTTGATAAGCATGTAACAGTCCCCACCTTCTGCCAGGAGCAGTCCGCTAGGGTCAACATAATTGACCGGATCATTCTTCACGTAACTGTACATATTCAAGCTCTGTGGGTCTGTCAGGCTTGACGCTCCCATCCCTAGAGGGTCGGCCTGATTGAATCGTCCCAGTTGCGAAGCGTAATGCCGGTTCACGGCATAATCGAGTCCGATTCCATCTCGCTCGTAGGTCGTGAATTTGTGTTTTTCCGATTCATTAGTGAATCCAATTTCTTCCCCGAATGGCAGATGATCCGTCGTCCCCTTCACGACGCCGGAGCCGTCCGTAATGACTCTCGTCGACAGACGGTCCTGATGGTAATACCGCGTCCCGTTCGCCGGTGTATTGCCGCCGCGCTCATACTCGGCGATCACCTGGTCTCCTTCCCAGATGTAATGCGTCACCACTGCTCCTACCACCTTCTTCACTCGATGATTCGCCGCGTCGTAGCCATAGCTTTCGCTCAATCCGTTCAGCTTCACCCTCACACCCACGGACCGGTTCTCGGCGTCATACGTATATTCCCGAGTTCCGTCATCGGTTACATTGCCGCTGGCGTCGTAGCCAAACAGCGTCCCGTTTACGCTCGCGATGCGGTTCGTCTTCGCTCCCAACGTATTCACCTCGATCGTCGTATTTTGCAGTTGGGAGCCGCCGCTCACCGCGTCCCACACCTTCGTCTGATTTCCGTACTGGTCATATTCGTAGCGTCTCGCCCAGGGTCCCTGTGTGGATAAGCCCGTCGCTGTCAGGAGCCTCCCCACGTTGTCATAGGTGAACGTCTGACTTCGGTCTTGCCCATTTATCGTTCCCGTGACGCTGACAATCTGGCCGCTGTTGCCGGGT
>DASUFM010000164.1:0-9534 GCA_036274535.1 Blastocatellia bacterium | reverse complement strand
GGCTGCTGCGGCAGTGATTTGACGCTGTAGGTCACGACGCCAATGAGAAGCGTGGGGCACATCAAATAAATGAACCGTCTACGCAGGCCGGTTCTATCCGGGTGTTTCATGTTGTTTCCTTGATTCGTGAAAAGGACCTATAGGTCTCTTATAGGCCCTCCAGGTCTTATTTTTTCCGCCTCAGGGAATCCAGGCTCCACGGGCCGCCTCCGGCGGCTGACAGGTATAGGAATAAGAAGCAGTAGAGTGTGGCCAGCTCTCCACCATTGGCTATGTGCCAGAAGCCCCTCGGCGCATGCTGCTGGAAGTAGGCCACGGCCATCATCCCCGAAAGAATGAACGCCACCGGGCGGGTGAAGAGCCCCAGGAGAACGAGCAGACCGCCGAAGAATTCCAGCACCCCGGCTATCCACGATTGGGTGAACGGCGCCGGGCCGGGCCGGGTACTCATGAATCCGAAGAGCTTCTGCGCGCCGTGCTGCATGAAGAGAAAAGCGGCGACGATGCGCAGCGCGCTGAGCAGATACGGCGCCCATCCGCGCCAACGCGAATCCACTTTAGCCATGTGATTCTCCAATATTTTTTCGGTCGTCAGTTTAAGAGAGTGTTAAGCGCAATTTTGATGCTGCGAGTCTGCTACATCAAGTCGCCTAACGCAATGGTCATGGCATAATACGCGTTGGCCCAAATACTCCTACCAATCCTGAACGGAGGCATTGTGAAAACTCTTCTAAGATTTTTCCCCGCTTATTTATTGATGGCGGTCATCGCCATCACAGGTAAGCCGCTCTCGGCTTCCGCGCAGACCAAGCTGCTGCGGTTTCCGGATATTTACGGTGACAAGGTTGTCTTCACCTACGGCGGCGATCTGTGGGTCGCCTCGACCTCCGGCGGAACCGCCACCAGGCTGACGGCGCATCCCGGCGTCGAGGTTTTCGCCAAATTCTCGCCCGACGGCAAGTGGATCGCCTTCACCGGTCAGTACGACGGCGATGAACAGGTTTACGTCATGCCTTCAACGGGAGGCGAGCCGAAGCAGTTGACGTTTTACCCGGCTCGCGGGCCGCTCGCTCCGCGGTGGGGCTACGACAATCAGGTCTACGGCTGGACGAACGACGGCAAGGCGGTGCTCTTCCGCTCGCTCCGCGATTCGTGGACGCTGCCCGTTTCGAAGCTCTACACCGCGCCGCTGACCGGCGGGCCGGCCGAGGCCCTGCCGATGCCGGAATCGGGCGCGGGCGATTATGCGCCGGACGGCGCGAAGATAGTATATTCGCCCCGCTCGCGGGACTTTCGTTCGGAGAAGCGTTACAGCGGCGGCCAGGCCAACGATCTGTTCATCTTCGACCTGAAGACGAACGACGCTCGCCGCATCACCGACAACCCGCGCGCCGACCGCGACCCGATGTGGATCGGCAATACGATCTATTTCAATTCCGACCGCGACGGCCATTTCAACCTCTACGCCTACGACGTGGCCAAAAGCTCGACCACGCAGATGACGACCAACAAAGTGTGGGACGTGCGCTGGCCGTCGAGCGACAACCAGGGGCGCATCGTTTATGAATTGGACGGCGAACTGCAAATCCTCGACGCGAAGTCGAAGAAGGTCACGCCGCTCTCAATCATCGTGCCCGACGACGGCCTCAACCGCCGCCCCAGCCGGACGCCCGCCTCAAACCTGATTTTCAGCTACTCGCTCAGTCCGAAAGGCGAACGCGCGCTGTTCGAGGCCCGCGGCGACATCTTCACCGCCCCGATTGAAAAAGGCGCGCCCCGGAACCTGACCAATTCTTCCAACGCGCATGACAAGTGGCCGCGGTGGTCGCCCGACGGTTCCAGGATCGCTTTCATTTCAGACCGGAGTGGCGAAGAAGAAGTCTGGGTCGTCCCTCAGGACGGGTCGAAGCCCGCGGAGCAGCTGACGAACGGAAGCCGGGCGATGCGTTACGCGCCCGAATGGTCGCCCGACGGCAAATACATCGCTTTCGGCGACAAGGACGGCAAGGTCTGGGTCCTGACCGTCGCGGATAAAAAGCTGGTCGAGGTCGCCGATTCGTCGCGCGGGCAGGTCGATGATTACACATGGTCGCCCAAAGGCAATTATCTGGCCTTCACCATGCAGGACGACGTGGCCGCTTCGTCGATCTACGTCTGGTCGTCAAAGGACAACCAGTCGCGCCGCGTGACGTCAGCCACTTTCAGCGAATCCAACCCGGCGTGGGATCCAAAGGGAAACTACCTCTTCTATTTCAGCACTCGCGAGTTCGCGCCGCTCATCTCGAACGTCGAATTCAATTTTGCGGCCAATAAAGACACAGGCGTTTTCGCCGTCACGCTGCGCAAGGACGTGAAGCACCCGTTTCCCGCCGAGAGCGACGAGGTGACCATTACGAAAGAGGCCGCGAAGGAAGAGGGGCCGAAGAAGCCCGAGGAAGCGAAGCCCCCAGCCAATATGGCCAGTACGGCCGATATGACGATCGATTTCGACGGCATAGAATCGCGCGCCACGCGCGCGCCGATCGAGCCGAACAACTACGCCGGATTGTCGGCGAAGGACGGCTATCTGATTTATGCGGTCGCCCCGGCCTTCTATTACGGCCGGCAGGGCGACGCGCCGCCGTCGCTGCGCATCTTCTCGATCAAGGATCGCAAGGAGACGACGCTGGCCGACGGCATACGCGGTTACGCGCTGTCGGCCGACGGGTCGAAACTTCTGGTCAGGCAGGGTCCCGGCTTTATGCTGATGGACGCCAACCCGCAGGGCGACAAAACTAAAAAGCCGGTCTCGACCGCGAATCTTTACGTCGACCGCGTTCCGTCGGAAGAGTGGGCGCAAATCTTCGGCGAGGTCTGGCGCCGCTATCGCGACTTTTTCTATGTGCCGAACATGCATGGTTACGACTGGGAGGCGCTGCGCAAACAGTACGAACCGCTGCTCAAATACGTCGCGCACCGGTCCGATCTGAACTACGTCATCAGCGAAATGATCTCCGAACTGACGGTCCAGCACGCTTATATCGAGGGTGGAGATTTCAATATCCCGCCGCGCCCGCGCGTGGCTCTGCCAGGGGCCCGGTTCGGTCTCAACCGCGAAGCCGGGCGCTATCAGATCACGAAGATTTTCGCGGGCCAGAACGAAGAGGCGATCTATCGCTCGCCGCTCACCGAAGTGGGCGTTGACGTGAAGGTCGGCGATTACGTGCTGGCGATCAACGGCGAGGAGTTGAGGCCGAATGACGACCCGTACCGGCTGTTGCGCAACAAGGCCGACGCGCCCGTGCAATTGGCCGTCAACAGCCGCCCGACGATGGAAGGCGCGCGCGTGGTGTCGTACCGCCCTGTGACCGACGAACAGAACCTGATTTATCTGGACTGGGTGACCGGTAATATGGCGATGGTGGACAAGCTTTCCGGCGGCAAACTCGGCTATATCCACATCCCTGACATGGGCGCGAACGGCATCCGTGAGTTCATCAAATGGTATTACCCGCAACTCGGCAAAAGCGGGCTGATCGTAGACGCTCGCGCCAACGGCGGAGGCAACGTGTCGAGGATGATCATCGAACGGTTGCGCCGTAAACTGCTCGGCGCTCAGTTCGCGCGCACGAGCGAATTTCCGAACACCTATCCCGACGGGGTCTTCATCGGCCCGATGGCCTGTCTGCTGAATGAAAATTCGGCGTCTGACGGCGACATCTTTCCGGCGATGTTCCGCGAAGCAGGACTCGGCCCGCTCATCGGCAAACGCTCCTGGGGCGGCGTGGTCGGCATTACCAATCGAGGCTCATTGATTGACGGGGGCTCGGTGTCTGTCCCCGAATTCGGCTTCGTCAACGCCAAAAGCGAATGGGTGATCGAAGGTCACGGCGTAGACCCCGACATTGAGGTCGAGAACGATCCGAAGTCGATCATTGAAGGCAAAGACCCTCAGATCGAACGCGCAGTCACGGAAATAATGAACCGCCTTAAGGCGCAGCCTGTGGCCCCGCCAACTCGACCGGCGGCGCCTGTAAAAACCAAATAAACATCGAAAATAAGACAAATAGGACATATAGGAATATACGTTAATCCTGTATGTCCTATTTTTTTATTATCAGCCATAAATCCGATCTGAAATGCGAATCGTAATAAATAGAGAACAACACATTAGCGCCCCACTAAACTGACTGCCCGACTCACTCACACAGGACAATATTAATTCACGATTTGAATAGTCATTGTCTTAGTGTGCTTGCTCTTACCTCACCAGAAACAAAGCGTCCAGTACTGACCTTCATTTAGGCGGTTCTCAACCGCGATGGGGATTTTTGTCTTCTGAAGGTCTTATTGACCAATTACCCCGTTGAATCTGGGAAAGGGAGAAAAATATGGAAATGAAAAGATCGAATGTGAAAAAAACACTTGCCACTATATCAACCGTCTCGCTAGCTTTGGCCGCCTCGTTGACTTTTGGATTAATGAGCGGACATTCGACCAGCGCCAGCAGCGCGCCCAGTCCATTTATAACCGCAGCGCCGGCTGCCAGTTCATCGGCGACGCTCGCCGCCGCCCAAACCACCGGCGTCATTATGCCGAGAACACCTGTTTACGCCCTGGACACTGACAACACCATTTTTGTTCTTGTGCCAGGCAGCACCACTTTCGTCCGATTGGTCCGCCCCGCGGACGGCTCAATAAATGGCAATTTAACCGGAGTTGATTTTCGCGTGGGCGACGGGAACAATAACTCCCTTTACGCTGTGACCGACACGGGCAGAATCTATACTATTGGCCTGACTGCCGCTACGCTGGGCAGGGCTACTCTGGTGAGCTCCATGACGCCCAGGTTTCCCTCAGGGTACCAGTCGCTGATGGACTTCAACCCGGTCCTCAACGCGATCCGGTTGATCGGAAGCGACGGCTTCAATTACGCGGTCGTCAGTTCGGGCGGTAACCTCAACTCGACTGCGGTCCAGACCAGCCTTTCTTATAACGCGAATGACGTCAATAAAGGCATGTCCCCGAAGGTCTCCGCCGGCGCATACAACAACAACTTCATCGGCGCCAAGGCCACTATTTTCTATGCGCTTGATAACAACCTCGACACGCTCGTGACGATCGATCCGCCCGCTACGGGAGGCAGCTCGGCCACAGGCGGAGGCGTATTGAGGACAATCGGCAATCTTGTCACCTCCACCGGCGCGCGAATCAAAGTAAGCCCGACGGCGGATGTGGACATCTACACTACCAGCAACGGAACTAATATGCTCGTTGGGGTCAGTGGGAGGAATTTTTTCACTATTGACCTTACCCAGGCCACACCGGCCACAGCGCTCGGGACATCGAAAAACATAATTACCCAGGGAATCGCGGCGGCTGCGGACACCGGGGGTAGATTCGTTGATGTCGCCGCAGCCCCCGTTATCTACCAGGCCGAAAACGCCGCACGGGGCGGCGGAAACATCCTTGAATCAATTAACGCAGGGTTCATCGGGACCGGCTATGTGAATTACACCGACAATGCCGCTGGCGGCTTCACTGAATTTCAGGTGAATCAGAACGGGACTCAGACTCTCATTTTCCGCTACGCCAACGGGGGCGCGGTCAATCGTCCCTGCAACCTGACGGTCAACGGAGCCAGCGTAGGGACAGTGAACTTCCCGCCGACCGGAAGCTTTACTACTTATAGGACGGCTGCGATATCAGTTAATCTCGGTACCGGCGGCGGTTTCAGGGCCGTGCGGCTGACATCCACCACCGCGGCCGGCGGACCGAACCTCGACCAGCTAAGCCTTCAATAGCCGTTACGGCGCTTTCAGGTGGATGAATAGCCACAGAGCTCACGGCAGGAGCAGAGAAATCATCGACTCCCCCAACATCTCTGCGCTCTGCGGCGCGCTCTGTGGCTATAACATCCGCCTGTTATTTCGCCTGGAAATCGACTGAAGCCGAGGCGTTTTCCCACTCCAACTTCATCACGCCGCCCTTCCCGGATTCAGCCAGCGTGATGGTGAATTGCTCGACAGGCGCCGAAGTCTTGCCGACCTTCATATCCACTCGCCCGAGATCCTGCTTCTCGTCATACTTAAACGCGCCCCATTGGTCAGCCACTTTGTTGATGATCAGTTTCCATCCGGTTTCCGAAGGCAAAGTGAAGATCGCATATCTACCTTTAGGAACCGCCAAATTACCGATCGTCAGGTCGGCCTCGGTATTCAGGACGGTCGCTTCATCGGCGCCGGTGCGCCAGACCTGGCCGAAGGGAGCCAAAGCGACTCCGACTTTACGGCCCTTCAATGAAGGGCGTCCGTAAGTGACGGTGATCTTCTTGCCATTGACCGTTAGTTCGGTCGTTTCATGCGGGCTGATGCGATTTCCTTGCGCGGCGATCGCTCCGACCATCGCGAGGATCGCCAGGAAAACGATAGGGATTTGAATCAGTTTCATATTTTCATGTCTCCACAGGAATGTTTCATTGCTTCAAGAAGTCGCTCGTTGCGACCTTATATTTGCGGGGAGGTTGTTGATCGGGAAGTTAACGTCTCTCGCTTGAAGGCGGCACGATGCTTTTCAGCCGTAGATATACTGACATATATCCATACTCTTCATTCGAGTGGGTGAGCATTCCGGCGAGCATGCCTAGTCTGGAGCGTTGGCGCTGGCCTATCGAGACCATTTCGGAGGCTTTGGCGTCCGTGAGCGAATCGAAGGCCTTATCGCAAACGGCGAAGGACTCATTGAGCGCGGCGACCAGATCGGCCTTCGAGGTCTTAGAACTGGCGTTGAGCGCCTTCGGTTCGCCGTTCACCGCGGAGCAGGTTCGAGCTTGAGCGTCGGCGACGTGACCCACCAAGGCGCCGAAAGAGCGGATGTCCGCCGTGGCCTTGAAGCCGTAATTCTCCTCAGGCATCTTCTCGGCCATCTTGGTGAGGTTGTTCTTGATGACGGCGTAACTTTGCCTGAGTTCCGCGCTCATCGGGTTCGCGTTCTGTGGCGCCGCGGCGGGTTGCGCCTGTTGAGCGAAAGCGCTCGCGGAAGCCGCGGCCACGAAGACCACGGCGAGGATGAAGATCGAGTAACGGTTCATATTCATCTCCTGATTCTATATGGGTTGAACGTTGTTGTTGGAATGATCCGGCGCAGCGTACATCATCATCAAAGAGGCGCGCAATATCCATGCTGAAGCCGTGGGCTGAAGCCGTGGGCTGAAGCCGTGGGCTGAAGCCGGAGCGCCTTTGCGCCCGTCTGCAATAAAAATCCGACGCCTGCCACGCAAAACCGTCTGCTCTCGCCCATGCGCCGGCTTCCGGGCTCCAGCCTTCGGGCGGCTGGACTCACAGCGATTATCATATCAGGATACGGGATAATAGAACGCGGATGACGCGGATAAAGTGGATTGACGCCGATCTTTCTTGGCTTTATCCGAGATAATCCGCGTCATCCGCGTTCTATTGTCATTGATTGATGCGTTCTTTCTGTCTCAACTCAATTGGCCTTACCACGTCCCCGTTCATTGCGGGCCGGTTCGCCTGTTTGATTCGGCGAAAGTGAGGACAACAACTCCCTGAGCAGGTCGAAGTCCACCGGTTTGACGAGATGTGAATGGAAGCCCGCCTCATGCGTGCGCCGGCGTTCTTCCTCGTGACCATAGCCGGTCATCGCCACCAGCGTCATGCCGCTTGTGGCCGGCTCCTGACGCAACCGGCGCGCCACTTCGTAACCGTCCATCTTCGGCAGGCTGAGGTCCAGAAACATCACGTCGGGCTTGAACGATCGCGCCTCTTCCAGAGCGGCCTCGCCGTCATGCGCCAGCCGGACTTCGTGGCCGTAGAGCCGCAACAGCATGGCCATGCTCTCAGCCGAATCGACGTTGTCGTCCACAACCAGCACACGCATCGGGCCGCCACTGGGCGGGGCGTAAACCTTTTCCTCGAGTTTAGAGGCCGTTTCGGTCGCCGGTTCGGCGATAGCGGGCAGTCGCGTCACGAACTCGCTGCCTTTACCAAGCCCGGCGCTATGCGCTTCGATTTTGCCGCCATGCATTTCGACCAGGCGCCGCGACAGAGTCAAGCCGATCCCAAGGCCGCCCTGCGAACGATCGGCCGCGCCTTCGACCTGTTCGAACATGTCGAAGACGGTCGGCAAGCGCTCGGAGGCGATGCCGATTCCGTTGTCGCGCACCCGGATTACGGCGTCTCCCTGCGATTGTTCGACGATCAGATCGATGCGGCCTCCGTCCCCGGTGTACTTGGCGGCGTTGTTGAGCAGGTTGGAGAGCACCTGCGCCAGCCGCGCGCTGTCCGCTTCGACGCGCACGGGCCGCTCCGGCAGAGAAACCGTCAGTGTGTGGTGATGGGCCTCGACGAGCGGCCGACAGGTTTCGACGGCGGTGGCGACCACGTCGGCCAGATCGACGGGCGCCTTTTCCAGGCCGATCTTGCCACGGCCAATGCGAGACACTTCCAACAGGTCGTCCACGACACGGGCCATTTGATGTACCTGCCGCTCCATCACTACTCTGGTCTGCGCCACCACTTTCGGGTCGTCGCCTCGCAACTCAAGAATGTGGATGGCGTTGCTGATAGGAGCGAGCGGGTTGCGCAACTCGTGGGCAAGTATCGCCAGGAACTCGTCTTTGCGGCGATCGGCTTCCTGAAGCGCCCTGGTCTGGCGCCGCAGCGACTCCTCCATTTGCTTGCGCTCGGTGATGTCTATATTTATGCCTATCAATCGCGACGGCTCGCCCGTCTCACCGGTGAAGAGTTTCCCACGCGACTGAATCCATCGGACGCCGCCGTCGGGCCGGATCACCCGATATTCGAAGAGTCCTTCTCCATTTTCGACCGCGCGCCGCAATTCCTCTTTGGCGCGCGACACGTCTTCAGAGTGCATGCATTTTGTCCAATCCATGTATTCTCCGCTGAAACTGCCGGGCTTCAGGCCGAACAGAATCTCGTTCTCTTCAGACCAGATGAGGGAGTTGGTTTGCAGGTTCCATTCAAAGGAGCCGGACCGCGACGCCTGTTGGGCGAGTTTCAGTCGCTCCTCATTTATTCGCAGCGCTTCGCTCGCTCGCTTTTCCTCCGCGATCAACCGCTCGCGTTCCGCCCTCGCCCGCTCACGTTCGATGATCTGCTCCTCCAATTCAATCTGTCTTTGTAAAGCCTCATGGGCCCTGGTCTCGACCTCCCGCCGGGCGTCACGCATGATCACGATCACCCAGTTCACCATCACGCTGGTCGCCAGGAACAATATCAAGCGCTCCCAATCGGCCGTGTCCATGGCGAAGAACTCAAAGCGCGTCTCGGTGAGAAAATAATCGCTTGCCAGAGCGCTGATCCCCGTGGCCAATAGTCCGGGCCCTAAACCGCCGAACCAGGCGCTCACCACGACAGGCACGATAAACAGCGTCAGCGGGAGGCTTCCGCTGAGAGCTTCGTTTAGAAAAAGACAAACAATAAATGTGACTCCGCAGCTTAAGAGAGCCATTCCGTATCGAGAGATCCGGCCGGATTCGGGGGGAAGCGCGCGAGGAACCGTATGAAACAATTG
>DASUFM010000163.1:0-3235 GCA_036274535.1 Blastocatellia bacterium | reverse complement strand
TTTCGAAAGCCCGCGGTCTGGAAATCGTGCGCGAAAAGCCCGTCGCGATATTCCGCATTCTCGTCCAGGAGTCGAAAACGATGTCTTTTCTTCCGGCTGAGAATGGTAACGACGACGAACTATTCAATCAGCCGGAAGAGCCGGAAGACGAAAAACTCAAACGGCATACGGACCTGTGGTTGCAGACTCCCTACGATTCAGCGCGGCTGCAATCACGATTGCTTGCAACTTATCAGACTGCCCGCACATTCATTGAAGAGCAGGGCGTAAACGCTCTTTATCTGGCGGTGGGAATGCTGAACTGGTACGAGGCTGAAAACAGCCAGGCGAAACGGAGCGCGCCACTGATTCTGATTCCGGTCGAGATTTCGCGAGCCAGCGCAAAAGACCGATTTCGTCTGAACTATAACGGCGAGGAGATCGGATTCAATTTATCGCTGGCCGAAAAATTGAAAGGCGAGTTCGGCCTTGAACTGCCGCCGTTTCCGGAAATTGACGATCTGGACATCCCGACTTATTTTGCGGCGGTCGAGCGCGCAGTCGCCGGCATGTCACGATGGTCGGTGGATCATGACGCGATCGCGCTGAATCTGTTTTCCTTCGCCAAGTTTCTGATGTACCGCGACCTGGACGACACTGCCTGGGATGAAAGCGCCAAACCTTCAAAACATCCTTTAATCAAGGCTCTTCTTCAGGACGGTTTCCGGGAACCGCCCATGACGATCTCCGAGGACGACCACCTGGATCAACACGTAGGGCCGCTGGATCTGGCGCAGGTGGTTGACGCCGACGGTTCGCAGGTACTGGCGATGATCGCCACAAGCCAGGGGCGCAACATGATTATTCAGGGGCCGCCCGGCACAGGCAAATCTCAAACGATTACCAATCTGATCGCCGACGCGATCGGCAAAGGGAAGCGGGTTCTGTTCGTCGCGGAAAAGATGGCCGCGCTGGAAGTGGTTAAGCGCAGGCTGGATAAAATCGGGCTGGGCGACGCCTGCCTGGAATTGCACAGCCATAACACGAATAAGAAGGCTCTGCTGGCCGAACTCGGCCGCACGCTGAGCCTCGGCAGGCCAAAGCTCGATGATTTCGACAGCCGGATCAATCTGCTTAAAGAAACCCGCCGGAAACTCAACAACTATCGCGAAGCGGTCAACACTGTTATTGGACGCAGCGGAGTGACTCCGCATGACGCTTATGGCGAATGGCTGAAAGTACGCCGGCGAGGCGCCGATTTAAGGCTGCCGCAATTCAAACTGCCGGAAATGGAATCGTGGAGCGGGAGCGATTACCAGCGCAAACACGCGGTCGTGGCTGAAATGCAATCTCGACTGACTCCTATCGGCGCTCTCAGCGAGCACCCTTTTCGCGGTAGCAGGCTCAAAATCCTGATGCCGTCCGGACAGCAGATCCTCGAAGATCGATTTCTGGCCGCCCGGCGGACGGCGGCCGCGCTTTGCGGCGCGGCAAAGACGCTGGCCGATTTGATAGGCCTGCCGGCGCCGCAGGTCAGAAAGGACGCCGAAGTTTTATGTCGCGCGGCGCGGCGCGCAATCGAAGCGCCCCGATTGAAGGGAATTCAACTCCGGACCGGCGATTGGCAGTCGCGACGGGATGAAATCGCGGATTTGCTGAGGGCCGGCTCGCGCTATTCTCAATTACACGCGCTTCACGATGCGACCCTGATTCCTGACGCCTGGGAGCAGGACCTGCTGGAGACGCGACAACATCTGGTCAACTACGGTCGAAAATGGTGGAGGTTTTTCAGCGGCGAATACCGCGGGGCCCGAAACCGCCTGGACGGTTTGTGCCACGCCGACGCTCCGCGGGAAATTGACAGGAAGATCGAACTGGTTGACGCCGTGCTTGAAGCGCGCCGCTGCAATGCGGTCATGCGCCAACGCCAGAGTCTTGGCGCGGCTTTGTTCGGCGCCCAATGGCAGGGCGATAAATCGGACTGGAGCGTTCTGACAAGATTATTCGAATGGATCATCGCGCTTTATAAAGATATCGGCGACGGTCAAATACCGGAAGGCATTCTGGTTTTTCTTGCGGGCGATTCGCGTATTGAGGGACTTGAACCCGGAATCGCCGAAGTCGAGCGGGCGCTGAGCGCTCATCTTTATCGCATAAGCGAGGTCATCTCATCGCTGGACCTGGGTGAGGATCTGCAATTTGGCGTGGGACAGAAATTTGAAGACCAGGCGCTGGAAGACCAGGAACGGCTTTTAGATGAGTGGCTGGCGGCGCTCCCTCGTTTGCATGAAATAACCGCCTACAATTTGCAGGCGGAAATATTTTGGAAAGAGGGGCTGTCGGAGCTGTTGGCGCTGATAGAATCCTGGCCGGACGCGTCCAAGCATCTCATCGATACGTTTGAATGGAACTGGTGGGAGAAACTGCTGACCAAAGCGTTCCTTGAGCGCCCGGAACTCGCCGCTTTTCACGGCGCCAGCCAGTCGGCCGCCGTGGAACAGTTCCGCCAACTGGATCGGCAGATTACTGAACACAATCGCCTTCGTTTGATTCACGCGCATTGGCAGGGATTGCCGCAACAGGGCGGCGGTGGCGGCCAGATCGCGGTCCTGAGACAGCAGATGTCCAGGAAAACGCGACATCTGCCGATTCGCAAGCTGATGCTGCAGGCCGGAAATGCGATTCAGGCGATCAAGCCGGTGTTTATGATGTCGCCGCTTTCGATCGCGAATTATCTTGCGGCCGGCGGCGTCAGCTTCGATCTCATCATCTTTGACGAAGCCAGCCAGGTAAAACCGGTTGACGCCTTCGGCGCGATGTTGCGAGGCAAACATGTCGTCGTCGTGGGCGACAGTAAACAGATGCCGCCGACCAGCTTTTTTGATTCGCTGATTCAGGGCGCCGAAGACGATGACGATGACGGAGCGCCGACCGCTGATGTCGAAAGCATACTTGGTTTGTGCAAGGCGCAGGGCATGCCCGAGCGAATGTTGCGCTGGCATTATCGCAGCAAACACGAATCCCTGATCGCGGTATCGAACCATGAGTTTTACGACAATCGCCTGATCATTTTCCCCAGCGTGGACAAACAGCATGAAACGCTCGGACTGATCTATCGTTATCTTCCCAATACCGTTTACGATCGAGGGAAAAGCTCTACAAATCCGCTGGAAGCCTAGGCCGTCGCCAGGGAAGTGATGGAGTTTGCCCGCGCCCAGTTACGCCTGCCCGCGGACAAGCGCCAGTCGCTGCTGGT
>DASUFM010000162.1:0-4485 GCA_036274535.1 Blastocatellia bacterium | reverse complement strand
CCCCCGGCGCGGAGTTGACGATCGCCGAGTACGCCGACGCCACAGGGCGTCTGGCCGACGTTCTGAACGCCAGGATCCTGGGGGACAAGATTCAATACGATTTCCAGCGGGAGAAGCTCGACTTCGTTTACCGGAAGATCGAATTGCCGCTCGTCCCGCTGCTTTACGAAATGGAAGAAGCCGGATTCCGCGTCGACACCGGCGTTCTGGCCGATCTCGCGGTCGAGATGGAGAAGGAACTGGATAAGCTTTCGAAGGAGATTTACAAGCAGGCTGGCCGCGAATTCAACATCGGTTCTCCGCAGCAGATAGGCGAAATCTTCGAGGAATTGAATTACGAGGTCTCGCGCCGCACGGCTACGGGAAAGATCTCCACCAACCGCAACGTGCTCGATGAACTGGCTGAAAAATACGAATTGCCGCGACTGATCATCGAGCACCGCGAACTGGCGAAGCTCAAGGGCACTTACGTCGACGCGTTTCCGCAATTAATCAATCCGGCGGACGGGCGCATACGCACCACGCTCAATCAGACTATAGCGGCGACCGGAAGACTCTCATCAATAAATCCAAACCTACAAAATATTCCGATCCGCACCGAGATGGGTCGCCGCATACGCCGCGCGTTCATTCCCGCCGACGGACATGTTCTGCTTACAGCCGACTATTCGCAGATCGAACTGCGTTTGCTGGCCCATGTGACCAGAGACGAAGTGATGCTCGAAACATTCCGCAGGGGCGAAGACATCCACGCCCGCACCGCCAGGGCCGTCTTCAAAGCGAAAACCGCTGAGGAAATGAAAGACGCGCGGCGTAAGGCGAAGATCGTCAATTTCGGAATCGCATACGTGATCGGCCCGTTCGGGCTGGCGCAGCGCGTCGGCATTTCGCGCAACGAGGCGAAGAAAGTCATTGAGGAATATTATCAAACCTATCCCGGCGTTAAAAAGTACATGGACGAATTGCCTGAGCTCGCGCGCCAAAACGGCGGCGAGGTCCGTTCGATCTTCGGCCGCAAACGCCGCCTGCCCGCCCTGGGAGAAAAAGGCGCGGGCCGCGCCGCCGCCGAGCGCGAAGCCGTGAACATGCCAATGCAAGGTTCGGCTTCCGACATCGTCAAACTGGCCATGCTGCGAGTGGCTGAAAACCTGCGCCGCGAGAAATTGAAAGCGCGGATGATCCTGCAGGTTCACGACGAGTTGGTCTTCGAAGTCCCTAAGGATGAAGTCGAAAAAACCACCGAGGTCGTGAAAGCCTCGATGGAGAGCGCGGCGGAGATTGACGCGCCCTTAATCGTCGAAATCGGCTTCGGAGACAATTGGATGGACGCCAAGCCATGAAAATGTGGGATCATGCCGAGGAGGCCGGAACATTTACCATATATCATTTTAGATTTTACATTTGTCATCGCCGGAGGCGGCCACGATTCATGGAATGAACATTGAAAGATTTCCGGGCAATTACAAATGTAAAATCTAAAATGATATATGGTAAATGAAGCTCTTCGCTCATTTGCGATTTACTGACCGTACCGCTTGTCTAATTGCGTTATCTTGCCTCAATGTGGCAAACTCCGCCTGTTTTATCCATTCTCTCAACGAAGTGTACGCCTCTCAATCGACGCTAATAGACGGCAAAAACAGACTTATGCACCTGGCATCTCTATTTCGAAAGAAATCTGTCGAGCGGATTCAGCTCGATGCGGCCTCAGGTTTCGGCGACGCCGAACATGGCGGGCAAAAACTCACGAGGGCTCTTGGGACCGTCGACCTGACCGCGCTCGGCATCGCGGCGGTCATCGGCGCCGGAATCTTTTCGACCATCGGCAACGCGGCGTTCAACGGCGGGCCCGCAGTCTCGCTGTTGTTCGTTTTCACCGCGATCGCCTGCGCGTTCGCGGCGCTCTGTTACGCGGAATTCGCATCGATGATTCCGGTCGCCGGATCGGCCTACACATACGCTTACGCCTCGTTCGGTGAATTGATCGCCTGGATCATCGGCTGGGACCTGCTGATGGAATACGCCATCGGCAATATCGCCGTGGCCATTTCCTGGAGCGATTATTTCACGGGACTGCTGGCCGGATACGGCATAAATATTCCGCAATACCTGGCGATGGATTTCCTCTCGGCTTCACGAGGGTTTGCCGCGGATGGGGCCAGGATCGGCGAGTTGCTGCAGGCGGGAAATACGCTGGATCAGATCAGGGGAATGGACGGGATGAACGCGGCTGTCAACGCTTACCAGGCCTGGACCACGGCGCCCACGGTCGGCGGTCTGCGTGTGATTTGCGACTTACCCGCGCTGGTGATTGTTTTCATCATCACCGGCCTGGTTTACATAGGCATCAAGGAATCGAAGACGGCGTCGAACGTCATGGTCGCGATCAAGCTGGCGGTAATCCTGCTGGTGATCGTGTTGGGCGCGTTTTACGTTCAGCCCGCTAACTGGAGTCCCTTCGCTCCGAACGGCGCCACGGGAGTTTTGAAGGGTGTGTCAGCAGTCTTTTTCGCCTACATCGGTTTTGACGCGATCTCGACCACGGCGGAGGAATGCAGGAATCCACAGCGCGATCTGCCGCGCGGGATGATCTATTCGCTGGTCATCTGCACAATACTTTACGTGCTGATCTCCCTGGTTCTGACGGGCATGGTCAGCTACACAAACCTCGCGGTCGGCGACCCGCTGGCTTACGTCTTCGGGCCCGAGGGAGTCAACATCCCCTGGATCAAGGGAATCATCGCAATCAGCGCCGTGATCGCGATGGCGACGGTGCTGCTGGTCTTCCAATTGGGACAGCCGCGCATCTGGATGTCGATGAGCCGTGACGGATTGCTGCCTCCGATTTTCTCCTCCATTCACCCCCGTTTCAAGACGCCGTGGTTTTCGACCATCATCACCGGCCTTGTCGTGGCGATCCCCTCATTGTTCATGAATTTGACGGAGGTGACCGACCTGACCAGCATTGGAACGCTCTTCGCGTTCATCCTGGTGAGCGGAGGCGTACTGATACTTCAGAATTCAAATCAGAACATAGAGAGCAGGTTCAGGACGCCTTACATCAACTCGAAATACATCGCGCCCGCGCTGTTCGTGTTGATCCTGGGCGCGCTCTATTACAAATATCCCGACGCCATTAAAAGCCGATTCAGTTTGACCGATCCGTCGGACCCGGCTGTCTATGGATGGGATGTGATCAAGCACCACATCCCGCTTTATATCTACCTGATTTGCGCCGTGGGACTGCTGATTCAGTGTTTCAGGAAGAGCTATTCATTGATCCCCGTTCTCGGCGTTCTGACCTGCGGTTATCTGATGTCCGAACTCGGATGGACTAACTGGAGGCGCTTTCTGTACTGGCTGGTGGCCGGACTGGTCCTCTACTTCTTCTACGGCTATCGTCGCAGCAAATTGGGCAGCAAATTGGGCGCGTCGGGCGAAGCTCGAAAAACGCCGATGGGGACATGATGAACAAAGAAGATCGAATCAAAAGCTTCGAGGAGTTCTGGCCTTATTATGTGCGGGAACATAGAGCGGAGGGTTGCCGCCTGCTGCACTTCATCGGCAGCGGGCTGGGCCTGATTTGTCTGGTCTCGACCTTCATCACCGGCAATCTATGGTTCATCCCGCTCGGGCTCGCGCTGGGATACGGCTTCGCCTGGACCGGTCATTTCTTCATCGAACACAATAAACCGGCGACGTTCCAATATCCGCTCTGGTCGTTTCGGGGCGATTGGAGGATGTGGCGTTTAATGCTGCTCGGACGAATGCGCGAAGAAGTCGAGCGCGTGGAGCGCGCCGTTTGAGCGTCTACGATATGGTTGCGTTCAACAACGTTCTATACACCGAAACGTGTTGTAGAAGACCTAACATTAGCGGCAATACCACATCCCAAAACATGCAAACCGTTGATAATTCACTGCTTACAAACCATCTTAACGCGCCGCGCCCAACGGCACGGCATTTGTTTTAGTCTATCGCGTCTTGATAAGACATTGAATTTTTGCTGACTGAATGAATATACTTTGAACGGCGGCACCTGCTGCTCCCCAGAAAAGATGAGAGGAGAAAAGATGACCAAAATAATGCAAAAGGGCGTGATTTTATCGGTAGTTTTCGGTCTGTTGTTAACAGCCGCCGCCGCTCCGAGCGCAATGGCTCAGGGCCGATACCGCGGACGAGGCTATGACTCCAGATACTACCGCAATGATTACAGGCGCGATTCCTACCGTCGCGATTACTACCGTCGCCATTACGACCGGCAGGACACTACCGGCAAAGCGATCGGACGCACAGCGGCCGGAGCCGGCATCGGCGCAGTGGCTGGCGCGTTGATCGGCGGCGGAAAAGGCGCGGCGATCGGCGCGGCGATCGGCGGAGCCGGTGGATACATAATCCACCAGCAGAAAGTCAACAACCAGAAGGATCGTCGGCTGCGCCGCCGCCGTTGGTAAAAATGGCATAGCACGCATTCCCGATTTATCA
>DASUFM010000161.1:0-3375 GCA_036274535.1 Blastocatellia bacterium | reverse complement strand
CAGCTGTTGCGGAGCCGATCTGGAAATAGCCCACTGGGCCTGTCGTTCCGGGATTTCCAGGGAATCAAGGATGACTACCAAAGCGGTACCGAGCTACCGCACTCCAAAGCCGGCGCAGATTCAGCAAGCCTCCTCATACATGCAATTGCGATTCGCTCTAGTTCCCCGGATGATACTCCCGTTCAGTGTGCCCCTTGAGTTGTGAGCGGTAGAAATACACCTCTCTCAGGTCGCCGGTACTGTAACGTTTGGCCTGATCGTTGAAGTGTGGCGACGACGGATCGCCGCTCTCTCCGCCTGCCGTCACGGCTTTGGCTCGCACTGTCTTGCCGAATTCGACGACAGCCACAAAGCTGTTGCCGCTGGTCCCGTAAATCTTCTTTGATCCTTTGTACGGGCGCGCGCCGAACGACGCCAGCGATCCCCACGTCCCGGAAGTAAAGCCCACCGGAATGCTCGGGCCGGAGTCACTGAACGGATGAACGATGTCGGCGGTGAGACGCTGAAATCGGTTGATCTCGCCCCAGGGCGTCTTCCAGGTTCCGAAGTCGGCCGCGAGTTTGTCAGACGCCGCCGAGAGCGACTGCAGTAATTGTTCCGACGTTGCTTCGCCGGCTATATAGTTCGCGGCTGACAGTCCACCGCGTCTGATCTTGCGCTGAATATCGTCTCCCCAGAATATCGCGAGCGACGTCGGGACTGATGTCGTAGACCACCGCAGGTCCCATGCGCGCAGCAGCGCGATTTGTTCGGCGGTTTTCGCTTTGAGAGGATCGGACTCAGGAGTCTGATCCCAGGCCTTTACCAGCGTCGGGATCGGCTTCTCGAACCAGGGCAGATAGCTGTCGTAGGCCGCCGCGATCAGCGAGTCGAGCGTGAAATCTTTTTTGTCCCGCAAAACTCTGACCGCATGCTGCCCGCGTGCGGACTCCACGCCGGAATCGACATAAGCCGGATAATCGGCTTTCTTCGGGCTGTTCGGACCCGCCGCCGACCACGGCCAGTCGTTGCTGTTGTAGAGCCAGCCGCTCGCCGGATTCAGCAGGTTCGGCGTCTCATCGAAAGACAACAGTCCGCGCCACTCAGTCGCCGGATCGCTGCCGTCCACAGGCTTCGTCCAATCGAATTTTGGATCGCGCTTTGGAATGAAATTCCCGTGAAAATAAGCGATATTGCCGTCGGCGTCCGCGAAGATCGTGTTGTTCGAGGAGTTGGTGTGCAGTTCCATCGTCTGCTTGAACTCGGCATAGTTCTTCGCTTTGGTGCGCGTGTAGGACTGCGTCAGCGCCTTCACGGGCTCCTGCATCAAACTGATGCTGACCCATTTGCCTTCCGTTGAGGCGATGACGGGCCCATGATGAGTGCGATAAACGGTGAAGGTTTTCTCGGCCATTCCGCTATCGGTCTTGTAGGGAACTTTGATCACTGAGGTCGTGACCGGCCGCTCTTCATTCCCGTACTTGTAATAAAAGCTGCCGCCTTTTTTGATGACCGTTTCCAGATACCTGTCTATGGCGTCAACGGCGCTGGACGTGTGCATCCAGCCGCATCGCTCGTTGAAACCCTGATAAATGAAAAACTGCCCCCATGTGGACGCGCCGTAAGCGTTCAACCCCTCGCCGCTCGTCATCTGCAACTCGGACCTGAAGAAGAAAGAGGTATGCGGGTTGATCAGCAGCAACGCGCGGCGCGCGGTCGTGTTCGACGGCGCGACGGCTATGCCGTTCGAGCCCGTCGGCTCGGGCTCGGCGAAGTAGTCTCTTTCATCATTCGTCATGACCGCGACCTGGCTTTTCCCGTAGAAAGACTGCAACTGATCCAGTCCTATCGTTTCAATGTCGCCGCCGATGCTGCCTTCGGTGAAAGAGAGCGCCATCCAGGGCTCGAAGCGCTTGATCACCCTCGGTTGTGTTTTAGGATGTTTCGCGAGATAAAAATTCAGCCCGTCGGCCCATGCGTTCATCAGCGCTTTCAACCACTGCGGACTGGCCTCGTAATGTTTCTTCAACGCTTCGGGATCGATGAAAAGCTTCATGCGCAAATCACGCCATATCGCGGACTCGCCTTCGGCCTCCGCGAGCCTTCCCATCGCGTTGATGTAGTTCGTCTCCACCCGGTTGAAATCGTCTTCGGCCTGAGCGTAAATCGCGCCGAAGGCAGCGTCAGCGTCGGTCTTGCCGTAAACATGCGCGATTCCCCAGTCATCGCGGATGATCGTTACATTACGGGCCTGCCGTTCCCACCGCTGGAGGTCGGAGTTTTGAGCGTTTGTCGATGCGCTGAAACCGGGTTGTAGAGCGATCGCGAAAACAAAACACAGGAGTAGTCTTTTCATCTAAACGCCTCGTTTTGGGGACGCGGCATGCGCGGCCCCTTTCTCAAAGGTAATATTTGTGATTGTCAATCAGCTAATCAACAACTGTGCAATCCCTGAAGGCTACATAATCACACACTTCATTCAAAAAGAACTGTTGCGCCCGGTCAGATGCGTATACATACCCCACGCCAGTCGCACGACATAAATCGGCGCCGTTCCATGATGAAAGCAATACTTCGATTTCTTCCATTCGTTCGACCACAGGTCTTGGACGTTGAGTTCTAAGACCGACAGTGAGCGCAATTTCCCATAGCTCGCCAACAACCTCTGCCATCTTAGGATTGTGACGGCGAGACAAGATATAGTCTTCAGGCTCTCCACTCTCAGGATAGAATGCCGGCTTCGGAGCTTTGCGATCCCACCGTTCCCATTCAAGGGTGACGATACGAGCCTTCTTCACTGGCATAAAACTCAAGCCAGTCAGGCCCGAAGAATCAAGGCGTTGTCGAAAATTGTCAGTAACCACGAGATCACTGATGCCAGGGAACGTTATCGGTGGGACGAACGGCGCTGTTCGTTCCAGTTGGAGCAAGCCTTCAGAGGTCCTGGGGAGATGGCTCGTCATGCCGTGCATAAGCATTCTTCCGTAATCCCCCCAAGGCGTATCTTTGGAGCAGAGAATTTTGAGCATTATATAGTTTCCTAAGCCTCAACGCTGCGGCATTGTATATGACGTGGCTCCCAGCGTATTTCCTCAGCGTGTCTGATCTATTACCGCCGCATAGACGCCTTCGACCACCTGGCTCATGCGCCGATAATCCAATTTTTCCGCTGTGTCACGAATCGTATGATAATTCGCGTTACGGTAAAAGGCCGTATCCGTGATCATGACCGCAGGGTAGCCTTCTCGCCAATAGCTCAAATGATCCGAGAAATCGATTCCGGGGACCATCCTGGGGGCGTTGATAGAATAGACGGGCAGGCTCGTGGCCTCTGCCATTGCCCTTTTGATCCTGCGGACGAGCGTTCCTGCGCCAATCTCCCCAACCACCGAGATG
>DASUFM010000160.1:0-4426 GCA_036274535.1 Blastocatellia bacterium | reverse complement strand
ATAAATCAGACCATGCGAGATTGGGTCAGTACCGCGAGCGGTAGCGAGCGTCGCAGATGTCTGGTTCATGCTCCCTACCGCTCGCGGTACTGACTCGGCGCCCCAATCTTGCGTGGGCGGATTTAGAATCCTGGTGGTTTTTCCCCGACCACGCCGAATTCACGTTCAAGCGCCATTCCAACCTCTCCAAGCAATCCATCGCAGAACAGGCGGCCGAGGATGGTGATTCCGTGCGGCACGCGGCGGGGCGGATTGAACTTCGGCAGAGGATTCGCCGGGTCCGGCGCCCAATCGCTTCGCGCTTCCGCGACATTGACGAATCCGGCGCGCAGAGTGAGCGAGGGATGGCCTGTGAAGTTCGTGATGGTGAGCTGTTCATCGCGCAGCGAGGGAACTATCATCAGGTCGACTTCGTTGAAGACTCTCGCCATTTCCAGCGCCACCTTGCGCCGGAACCTGTCGGCCTGCACGAAATCGACCGCTGAAAGAAATCGCGCCTGCCGAAATAAATTGGGCCAGGCGTCCTTGACCTGGACCTTGAGTGAACCGAGTTGATTGTTGAGCGCCAGTTCCTCGAACGACGCCGCCCCTTCCGCGAATAAAATGGGCATCAGAGAGCTGTAGGGCCAATCTGGAATCGTCACTTCCTTCAGTTCCATTTTCAACTTCTTCATTGTTTCCATCGCCGCCCGGTCCACATCTGTCGCCGGACTCTCCTTCATCCATTTGGCGATGTATCCGACTTTCAATCCGGCGATCGGCGCCGTGGCGTTGAAGTCCAGCCGGCTCGGGACGCTCGACGGGTCGCCCGCGTCAGGCCCGCTGACGGCGCGAAGGACCAGCATCGCGTCTTCGACCGTACGTGTCATAGGCCCCAGTTTGTCCAGAGACCAGCAGAGCGTCATCGCGCCCGTGCGCGGCACGCGGCCGAATGTAGGGCGCAGCCCCGTAACGCCGCAGCGCATCGCGGGGCTGACAATGCTCCCGCCAGTCTCGCTGCCGATGGAAAACGCCACCAGCGCGGCGGCCGTCGCCGCGCCGGGCCCGGCGCTCGACCCTGACGCGCCTTCTTCCAAAAGCCACGGGTTCATCGTCTGGCCGCCGAACCAGATGTCGTTGAGCGCCAGCGCGCCCAACGACAGCTTGGCCAGCAGCACCGCGCCGGCCTCATTCAGCCTGCGGACCACCGCGGAATCCGCTGACGGGACGCGGTTGCGGAACGGTTCGGCGCCGTACGTCGTCGGAATATCTTTCGTGTCGAGCAGGTCTTTAACGCCGTAAGGGATGCCGTGCAGCGCCCCGCGGTATTTGCCGGCCGCGATCTCGGCGTCGGCGGCCTTCGCGCGGGCGATGGCGTGGTCTTTGGTCAACGTGATGATCGATCGTATTTTCGGATCCAGCCGTTCGATGCGGCTGAGGTAAATATTCGTCAGCCGCTCGGAAGTAAGCCTGCGCGATTCGATCCATCTGGACAATTGCGTCACTGGCGCGAAGGCGATGTCGTCGTCGGAGGAGGGCAGAGAAACGCCGCCGGATTTGGACCGCACGAACTTGTCGGGCGTCGTCAGCGCCGGCGCGCCCGGCAGCGACGGATTCCACAGAGTGGCCGGCGCGTCGGTGTCCGCGATTGTCACCTTACGCGGCCCGGTGCGGCGTTCCAGGTATTGCGCCAACGACTGCCGCCACGATCCGGCGGCCTGCTGCCGCTCGGCGGGCGTCATCGTGATCTGCATCAGCCTTTCCGCCTCGGCGAATGTTTGCGCCGTCACTTCGGGACCGGAACCGGCCCCCGTGCCGAACGTCGGCGGCGCGCCGGCCGTCGTGGGAGCCGATGACGAATTGCTTGACGTCGCGGAACTGCGACATGCGCTGGCAGCGACAAGCGCGCTCAGCGGCGCGCTGATCAGAAACTGACGACGAGTGTTCATAATTTGATTCAATTGACATCACTCTCCATTCTCTTGCAAAAGAATTGAGAGTGGAGAATTGGAAATTGGGAATGGATAAGGCCGCGCATCTGGCGGCTCTTTACGAACGCTGAAATCATACGCATGATGTCTGCGCGCATCAACCATTTGATTTCAATTCATAAAAGCAGGTGACCCGTATGAAAAGAATGTCTTTCAGCAAACCGGTATTCGCGCTCGCATTGGCGATCGCGATCGTGGTGGCTGGCTCCCCAAGACAAGCAGGCGCGATCCAGCAACCAGATATACAGATTCCCTCCACGCCGTTGAAATTTGGCGTATTTGCCGCCCAATTCGATCCCGGTGGCGCGTTCAAGCTGGAAGGTGATCGCTGGCCCACGCTGAGCGGCGAATGGAAGCTCAAGGGAAACGAGATCGAACTGGTCACATCCAAAGCGCCGAAAGGCTGCGACGGGCCCGGCCGCTATCGAGTGCGGCTCGAAGGCAAGCGGGTCACTTTCGAACTCGTCACGGATGATTGCGTCCCGCGCCGGATGATCCTGAACAACAGCGCATGGTCGCCCGCTGAAGAGGCCAAAGTCATCCCCACGCGCCGCATCAGGATCACGGCCAATACCAGAGGCGCGCGTCCGCCGAAAAAAGCTGAGCCGGGCGACGCGAATGGAAACTGGCCTTCGTTTCGCGGTCTGCAAGCCGCGGGCGTAACAGAGAAGCAGAATCTGCCTGACCGCTGGGACGGCAAGACCGGCGAAAATATCCTGTGGCGAACGACGATTCCGGGCCTCGCGCATTCCAGCCCCGTCGTCTGGGGCTCGCGCATCTTCGTCACCAGCGCCGTCAGCAGCGACCCCAAAGCCAGCTTCAGGCCGGGACTGTATGGCGACGGCGACGCCTCGCAGGATCGCTCCACGCAGAAGTGGATGATTTACGCTGTCGATAAACGCACGGGCAAAATACTCTGGGATCGTGTCGCTTACGAGGGGGCGCCGCGCGAAAAACGCCACATGAAATCCACCTATGCAAGCTCCACGCCGGCTACTGACGGGCGCATCGTCGTGGCATGGTTCGGCTCGCAGGGTGTTTACGCCTACGACGTCAATGGGCGCTTCCTGTGGAAGGCGGACCTGGGCCGGCTCAACCTGGGCGCCTACGACATTCCGACTTATGAATGGGGCACGGCCAGTTCGCCCGTCATTTGGAACAATCTGGTCATACTGCAATGCGACACGCAGGACGATTCGTTTCTGCTGGCATTGGACGCCGACACCGGGAAGCAGGTGTGGAAGACTGACCGCGACGAAATCCCCTCGTGGGGCACGCCGACCGTGGCCATGACTTCGGCGGGCCCGGAACTGGTGACCAACGCTTCGAATTACATACGCGGATATGACCCGCGCACGGGGAAGGAATTGTGGCGGCTGGGCCGCAGTTCGAAAATCACCGCCCCGACCCCGCTCTTCGCCGACGATAAGTTCGTCATCGCCAGCGGCCGCGCTCCTGAACGTCCGATCTTTGTCGTGAAGGCGGGCGCGCGCGGAGACCTGACACTGCCCGAAGGCAAGACCGCCAGCGACGCCGTCGTGTGGAGCCGCGCCGGCCGCGGGTCTTATATGCCGACGCCGCTCGTTTATGACGGCATCCTTTACGTGCTCGCCAACAACGGCCTGCTTGACGCGTACGATTTGCGAACCGGCGATGAGGTTTATCGACAGCGGCTCCCGCTCGTCGGCAGCGGCTTCAGCGCCTCGCCGGTCGCCGCCGACGGCAAGCTTTATCTTTCGAATGAAGACGGCGAGATACTGGTAGTCGCCGCAGGCCGGAAATTTGCGCACCTCGCCACAAACTCCATGGGCGAGCTGCTGATGGCCACGCCTGCCTTGTCGGAAGGCGTCATGTATGTGCGCTCTTCGCAGAGCTTGTTTGCAGTAGGACAAAAAAAGTAAGACATAAAACAGGAGATTCACTATGCGACGCAGGTTGATTATTACGCCGCTACTTATTTTGAGTCTGGCCGCCGCATGTCTGGCTCAAACCAAACCGCGTCTGACGCCGGCGGACTACGGCAAATGGGAAACGCTCGGCGCCACAACCCTGTCGCCCGACGGGAAGTGGCTGGCCTATGGCGTCAATCGCTCGAATCGCAATAACGAACTGCGCATCGTCAATGTCGCGAGCGGAGAGCCGAAAGTCGCGCCCTTCGGCGCGCAGCCGGGTTTCTCGCCAGTCTTCTCTTCGGACTCGCGCTGGGTGGCTTACAGCGTCGGATATTCCGAAGCGCAGGAAGAAAAACTCAGGAAAGATAAAAAGCCGATTCGTCGCAAGCTGGGCCTGCTCAACCTGGCGACCGGCGAACAGATTACCGTGGACGGCATTGAATCTTTCGCCTTCAGCGCGAATGGCGCGTATCTGGCGATGCGGCGCTATCCGGCGGAGCGTAAAGACGCGCCGCCGGCCGAGGCTGACAGGGCCGGCGCCGATACGGAAGCGCCGTCCGGAGC
>DASUFM010000159.1:0-14754 GCA_036274535.1 Blastocatellia bacterium | reverse complement strand
GATGGAGGCCGCGCGTGGATTGGCCAGGCGGATGATCGAGGAGGGCGGCGACCACCTGAAAACCAGGTTGATCTATGGATTCCGCGCCTGCGCGGCTCGGACGCCGGAGGAGAAGGAGATAGAGCGCCTCGCGATCTTGTACGGGAGGCGATTGGACAATTTCGCCGCGAACGCGACGGAGGCCGGGAAAGTCGCCGGCCCCAATTCGAACCAATTGACCGCGGCCGAGTTTGCGGCGTTGACGATGGTCGCCAATGTGTTGCTGAACCTGGATGAGACATTTACAAAGGAATGAAAGTGGGCATTTCTGATCATTATAACTATCCACTGTTTTCTGGGGAGCCGGATGAATAAACAATCAGAGTCATTGCAAGACGCCACCCGTCGTCATTTCTTCAAGCAGACCGGCTTCGGCATAGGCGCGATGGCGTTATCGTCATTGATTAATGAGAGCGTCTTTGCGGCGCCCGTCGCGCAGCGCGTTCAGCATTTCGCGCCGAAAGCCAAACGGATCATTTATCTGTTCATGGCCGGCGCTCCATCGACGCTGGACCTGTTCGACAACAAACCGGCGCTACGTAAATACGACGGGCAGGCCTGCCCCGACGAATACATCAAGGGTGAGCGATTCGCCTTTATCAAAGGCGCGCCGCGACTGCTGGGCTCGCCGTTCGAGTTCAAAAAGCGCGGACAATCAGGACAGGAGATGTCGGACATCCTGCCGAACCTGGCCAGGCACGCGGACGACATAGCGATCATCCGCACCATGCATACTACGCAATTCAATCACGCGCCCGCGCAGATTTTCATGAACACCGGCCATCAGATTCCGGGCCGTCCGAGTATGGGGTCGTGGATGATGTACGGGCTCGGCAGCGAGAATAAAGACCTGCCGGGCTTCGTCGTGCTCCTGTCCGGGGAAAACAATCCCGACGGGGGCAAATCATGCTGGGGGAGCGGCTTCCTGCCGACCACTCATCAGGGCGTAGAGTTCCGCTCGAAAGGCGAGCCTGTGCTCTTCGTCAACAACCCCGACGGCGTGACAAGCGAGACGCGGCGCGCGACGCTCGACGCCCTCAAGGATTTGAATGCGATGCGCGAAGCCGAAGTCGGCGACCCCGAAATCAACACCCGCATCCTCGCTTACGAGATGGCTTACCGGATGCAAACCAGCGTGCCCGAATTGACCGACATCTCGAAAGAGCCCGCGAAGGTTCACGAAATGTACGGCACGCGGCCGGGGCAGACTTCGTTCGCCAACAACTGCCTGCTGGCGCGCCGCCTGATCGAGCGCGGCGTGCGATTCGTGCAGCTTTATCACTGGGGTTGGGACACTCACGGCAATTCGGTCGGCACGGACATCGTCGGCAAACTGCCCCGCATCTGCCGCGAGACCGACAGGCCTATCGGCGCCCTGCTGACCGAGTTGAAAGAGCGCGGGCTGCTCGAAGACACCCTGGTCATCTGGGGCGGCGAATTCGGACGCACCCCGATGAACGAAGCTCGCGGCGGGTCTAAACTGCTCGGACGCGACCATCATCCGCGAGCCTTCTGCGTTTGGCTCGCGGGCGGAGGCGTTAAGCCCGGCGTAACCATCGGCGAAACCGACGAGATCGGCTACAACCCGGTGGTCGATCCGGTCAGCGTTCACGACCTGCACGCGACCGTCCTCCATCTGATGGGCATCGATCACACCAGGCTGACTTTTAAATTCCAGGGACGCGAATTCAGACTGACGGATGTCGAAGGCGTTGTGGTAAAGAAGCTGTTGGCTTAACAAGCATTTGTAGTTACGCTCTCAAGCGGAACTACAAACTTCGGCCGATAGATTGACGAGAGCCTCGATGATGGACTACCCTGCGCCGGCTGGAATATACTATCGGGCATAGTACATCAATTCGATAAGTCTTTATTTGGAGGTTTCGATCATGAAGATAGGACTAATGCTTATCCTGCTCTTCGCCGCATACAACTGTTCGCCGGACCTGGCCCGGCCACAGGCTTCGGACCTGGTGGGACGGTGGAAAATAGATATTACTTTCGAAAACGAGTCAAAGCGTTCGTTGAATTTCGACGCTGATGATACCGGCAGAGGTTCTTTATCGATGGAAGAAGCGCGGGATAACTGGTCCGAACCCTCCAAGCCGTCTCAGGTAAAATGGATGATTGGAGCGGATAAGCGCGTGACGTTCTCAGCCCCTGTCGATTTTCCCATCGGCAATGTCGGACGCGAAGCCGGGATACTGGTATTCAAAGGCGTATTTAAATCGGATACCAAAATTACCGGAGAAATCGCGCTCTATCCGGTAGATCAGGACCCGATGGATACTAAATCAACTCCGATCAAAACCGGAACATTTGAGGCAACCAGGGTCCGCGCCAAGTAATTCGCCTCCGTCGAACGTCAGGCTTACACAAGCGGAAGGCGCCCCCTGCCAAAGACAGCCACTCTGGCGTGAGTTTGCCGGCCACCTGCATCCGCATCACCACACAATTTTTCAGGAAATCATGCCAAAGAGTAAGAAAAACTCTTGCCCATTAAACGTCTTTTAAATACTATCCACACATAGTAACTCAAGTGAGATCGATTTCGCAGCACATCAGCGATTCTCGGTTTGGCCATATATTCGGCCAGTTCTTCGGACGGAGATAGAAGATTCACAACCGAGTCTTTGAAACACAGTACGTCTTATAAGAAACCTTTTGAAGGCGCCAGGCCTGAGAGGTCGTAGTGCGGGCATCGTTAGGCCGTAGTTTGCCCGCAAGTCAAGATCGCTACTACACACAGCTATTGAAAAAAACACAACTTATCAATTCGACGCTGCTTTGCTTTCCGCTCCGAGCGGCCGGCGAATCAGTTTCAAGTCCTCTTCGGTGAGTTTCATGCGAAAGCTAACGCGCAATCCGCAATGAGAATAATCACTTCCCTATGGCGAAAACCTCAAGAGGCCAGCCAGGGGAAACTAATTGGAGGAGTAAAATGAAGTACCTTGGTCCCCGTTCACTCACCCGTGTGCATGCGGCCCTGATCATCGTCTTATCGCTGACTTTCCTGGGTGTGTTTTCCATTTCCAGAAGTTCAGCGCAGCAGGAAATTCATCCCGATTACACACCCGCAAGAATGCGGTCCGAAGCGCTCTTCGGACCATTCGATTATGAAGCTTACCTGGTGAGGGTAAATAACGGCGAGTTTCCGTTCCAGGGCGGAGACGTTCCAGTTATTTCACCCTTCAATTCCCTGACCAATAACAACGCCGGTTCCACCGGCTCGGCTTTATTCACTCAGAGCGAGACTGCGTTGATCGCCTTCGGCAATACGGTGGTCGTCGGATTCAACGACTCAGGCTCCAATGCGGGCGGCAGCAACAAGTTCACGGGATTTGCGCGCTCGACGAACGGCGGCGCGACCTTCACGGACGGCGGCACGCTGCCAAACCATCCCAACGGGGACGCGGGCGATCCGGTTCTGGCCCGCAATAACGCGACTGGCCGTATATACTTTGCGACACTTCAATTCTCGGGCAGCGGCATCCAGGTCTTCCGTTCGGATGACAACGCCCTTACCTGGATGGCGCCGACGCAAGGCGCTCCGGGAAAGTCAGGCTTCCAGGACAAGGAGTGGATCACAGTCGACAATTTCGCCGGCGCCGGCAATGGTAACGTTTACGTCGTGGCGCGCGACTTTGGCGCAGGTAACGGCATTTACTTTTTCCGCTCCACCGATAATGGCGACACGTTCGGCCCGAGCGGCGGCACGCTGATCACCTCCGGCGCGCAGGGAGCGTTTGTCGCTGTCGGTCCCGATCACTCCATTTACGTGTTCTGGTATGCGGGCACGACCATACAAATGCGCAAGTCTACAGACCAGGGGTTGACGTTCGGCCCCCCTGTGGCCGCGGCTTCAGGCCTTGTCGGCGGGACAAACGGCGACCTCGGGCTGACCGGCATACGGCAAGGAACGACAACGGCGGCTGGCTTCCGCAGCAGCGAATTCCCACACGCCGTCGTCAGCCCCACCACCGGGACCATCTATGCCGTCTTCGCCAACAATCCACCCACCGTGGATAAGGCGGATATTTTCGTTGTGCAATCCACCGACGGAGGCGCCACATGGAGCGCGCCCCTCAGGGTTAATGACGACACGACCACGACCGATCAGTGGCAACCGACGCTGGCGATCACGCCCGACGGTTCCACTCTGGGCGTCTTCTACTACAGTCGCCAGGAAGACCCGGCCAACAACCTGTTCAAATTTTACGGACGCATCGCCAGCGTCACAGGTCCGACGCTGTCGTTCGCGCCGAGTTTCGCGATCAGCGATGTTCCATCCTTACCTGAGTTCGGCCGAGACAGCGTGGTGAACACCACCTACATGGGCGACTACGATATGGCGGCGGCCACTCCTGGCGCTTTCCACGTGGTATGGTCCGACAATCGCGACGACCTTCCAGGTGGCGCGCCTCGCAAAGACCCGAACGTCTATTACAAACGAATCGATCTGACGCTCCACGTCACGACCACGGTTCCTGCGGTGGCCAGCGTCGTCTCGACGCCGCCGGCGTCGTATACAGTGAACGTTTCAGAACCGGTAGACCCGGCTACACTGGCAGCCAGCGATTTCTCCGTCAACGGGATTGCGGCGACGAGTGTCAGTTATACTCCCGGTGACACGACGCTCGTATTTACCTTTGGCTCCAGTCCCGTGACGGCTGAGGGACTTCAGACGATGAGCATCGCCGCCGGCGCCTTCACCAGCGCGGCCGCTGGAGATCCAGTGGCGGAGTTCAATGGGACATTCCGCTTCGACACACTGACGCTGGCTGTGGTTTCGACAACGCCGGCGGTGGGCGGAGTGTTAACATTGCCCAGCCCATTAACATACGACGTAACATTCAATGAGCCGATCGATCCCGCGTCGTTACAAATCGGCGACCTGCAGTTGAGCGGCATCGCCGGCAGCGCGGTGACGGCGGTCAGCGCCCTGCCAGGCAATATGACCGCGCGCTTCACACTAAGCGTTCCGGCTGAAGGAGCGCTAACCGCCACGATTCCGGCGGGCGTCGTAGCGGACGCCTTCGGGAATGTCGGAACGGCATTCACCGGAACATACGTGGTGGACATCGGGACAGCGCCTTTCCCAACGCCGTTACTCGCCAAAAACCCGCCGGGATCGCTGATTTACGATCCGAGCATCACCGGCATTATCGGCTTTGCAAACGACAAAGACAGTTTCACGATCTCACTCGATCCCGAGCAGACAGTCACTGCGATCGTTACTGGCTCGGGCGGGCTGAAACCACGTGTTAAGCTGTTCAAGTCGCCTTTTAATACCTTTATCGGCAGCGCCATTGCGGCCGCGGCGGACCAGCCCGCCCTGCTGCAAACAGCGCCTACAGGCAATGACGTCAGCGAGCATGCTCACCATCATTGCTTCTTCCACCACTCGGGCCGAGGCTTTTCCCCGGAGGGCGGCGATCACGACAACGATCATTGCCCGGACTTCCACGCCAGCAAAACCTTCACATTCACTGTGAGCGGCGCCGACGGCACGACGGGTAATTACTCGGTACAGTTGATCCTCAACGCCGCCAGAGAACTGGAAGGAACCATCGCCGGCAAGACGAACAACACGCGCGCCACTGCGCAGGATATCAGCGGCTCGTTTATCAAGCTGCATTCGTCGCTGTCGTCGGCTTCCCGGGGCGCGGTGTTCGGCGGGAACGCGGCCGCGCCTAACGTGCCGTTCCAGACCTTCGATTTCGAGTCCGGGCAACAGGGCTTCGTGATCGACAACGGCCCTCGACCTGGGCGCGTGGCGGGGCTTTGGCATTTGTCCACCGGCCGCGGCGCGCAGTCCGGACACTCGCCGTCAACCAGCTTCTACTTCGGGCAGGGAGAAGGGCCCGGAGGCGGCGGCGACTATAACGTCGGCGCCACGGCCGGCTCCATCACCTCGGGGCCGATCACGCTGCCTGACACTCCCGGCGTCAGCCTGTCTTTCAACTACGTCCTGCAGACGGAAGCATTCGCCGGTTTCGACGTGGCCTCGGTGCAGGTCAGCAACAACGGCGGAGCGACCTTCACGACGATCGCCAGCAACGCCACTTCCGGTCAACTCCCCGAGAGCGCAGTCTGGCGTAACATATCATTTAGTCTGGCAGCCTTCTCCGGCCAGACTGTGCTGATCCGCTTCTCCTTCGACACGCTGGACAGCATCGCCAATGCCTTCGAAGGCTGGTACGTCGATGATGTCCAGCTCTCCACGCCCAGCGTCTGGAGCGATTATTATTCGTTCAGCGCCAACCCCGGCCATGTGGTATCGGCCGCGCTGAAAAACCTGGCGGGAACCGGCACGAACGTGTTCCTGGAGGATGAGGCAGGCGCGGTCCTGGCGACCGGCGTCGGCGGATCCACCAACTACGAGAGCGGCATCCGCAGTTTCCCCATCACAACCTGCGGGACCTATTACCTGCGCGTCAGCGGCACGGTCGGCGCCACATACACCCTGGTGGTTCCCCGCAACGCCGCCTTCGACACGGAGGCCAACGATACGATCGCAACCGCCCAGAGCCTCAACCTGACGCGGGGCGCGCTGGGCCACGTCATCGGCGGCCTGGACAATGCCTCGCTGCAGAACTTCGACGACGGACTGCTCACCGGGTACACATTCCTCAGCGTGAACAACGCCAGTGTGACCGCGGCGGCCGCACACGACGGCCCCTTCGGGCTGCAACTCGGCAGCGTCACCGAATGGATGTTCCGCAACGACCCGGCGGTCGCAGTGCAGCAGGGAGATACTATCTCCGCCTGGGTGCAGGCCGCGGGCGCCCCTGGCGGCGGGCGACTTTATGTCGGCTTCGGCGCCAGCGACACTGGAACTCTGTCAATGGTCCTCGGCGGCAACAGCGGCTCACTGGTCCTGCAACGGAACGCCGGATACGGCTTCCAGACTCTAGCCGAGGTTCCACAGACCTGGACGCCCAATAAATGGTACCGCTTCGAGATAGTCTGGGGAGTCGGAGGCGCCATCACCGGGAAGCTGTACGACAGCGACGGGACGACGCTGCTGAACACCGTCACAGGCAACGACACGACCATCACCTCTGGAGGTCTGGCCTTCCGCGGCTTCGGTCCAACCTATTTCGTGGACTCCGTGCAGAAAGGCATCCCGAGCAATGAAGACTGGTACAGCGTCACGGTCCTCGGCGGCCTGCTGAAATTCGAAACCAGCACGCCGGCGGACGGGCCAGGCGAATTCGTCAACACGCTCGATCCGCATATCGAGCTCTATGACAGCACAGGCGCGACCTTGCTCGCCACGGGCGCCCCACTTGAAGACGGTCGCAATGAGTCCATCAATTTCTCCGGACTCTCGGCGCCGGTTACCTATCTCATTCGCGTGACGGGCGAAGGAGGCACGGCTGGAGAATACTTCCTCGGAGCCGGCGTCCCGGCCTTCTCCGGATTCTTCCCGCCACTCGACAGAGACAGATACGAGGCAGGTTACACGATACCGGTTAAGTTCAGCTTCGGTTGTGACCTGGGACTCGACATCCTCGCTACGGGCTCGCCCGCTTCACGTAGAATCAACTGCCCGGCTGGCAGTTGCGCGCCGACTGTCGGCATTGGGCCATTTGAGCCGACAGAGAGCGTCGGAGGAGGCCTGCGTCTTACCGATGGCCGGTACCACTATAACTGGAAGACGAAAAAAGAATGGGCCGGCTCCTGCCGTGAACTGGAACTGATATTTAAAGACGGCAGGCGCTTCACGACGGTGGTCAGGTTCAAATAGGCCGCCTTAACCTGATTATGCAGGTGGGACAATTTGCCAAATTGTCCCACCTGTTCAAAATTTTATTGAGAATCAGGTAAGTTGGTTTACAAACTTCGAGCCGAGGATGAACAACGATTGGCGCAGACCTTTTTCACCGCGGAGGCGCGGAGTGCGCAGAGCCTACGCAGAGTGGCTCCGCGCTCCCTCTGCGTTCTCCGCGCCTCTGCGGTGAATGGAATGGTATTGTCAATCAACCCGATTTGTAAACTTTCTTTTCTGTACCTCAATAGCTGGAGGTTTCAATCATGAAGATATGCCTGACGCTTATCCTGCTCTTCGCCGCGTATAACTCCTCGGCGAACGCTGCTCGACCACAATCTTCAGATCTGGTCGGGCGCTGGAAAATTGATATTACTTTCGAAAACGAATCCAGGCGTTCGTTTAATTTCGACGCTGATAATACCGGCAGAGGCGCATTGGTGATGGAGGAGGTTCGGAACAACTGGATCGAACCCTCCAGGCCGTCTCAGGTAAAATGGATGATGGGAGCGGATAAGCGCGTGACGTTCTCAGCCCCTGTCGATTTTCCCATCGGTAATGTCGGACGCGAAACCGGGATACTGTTATTCAAGGGCGCATTCAAATCGGGAACCAAAATCACCGGTGAAATCGAGCTCTATCCGGTAGATCAGGACCCGATGGATACTAAATCAACTCCGATCAAAACCGGTACATTCGAGGCGACCAGGGTTCGCGCTAATTCAAGTTCTACATCTAAACGCTAAATCAGACCACGCAAGACTGGAACAGTACCGCGCGCGTTAGCGAGCGGTACTGTTTTCAGATTTTTCTGTAAAACTTGCCAAGATAAAGGAAATCTCTTGCCTCTACAGCTTTTAGCTACTATATTGCGATCGTACCTTAATTACCATACAGTGGTAGTAGTCTTTGTGAACTCAAACGTGTCCTTGATCAGCAATTCTCGGTTTGAACAGAACTGAAAAGTTTACAGCCGGGTCTCTGCCTAAATTTCAAATTTACTACCACCTCATTCGGTTGGCACAGAAAAACCATTGAACGAGTCGCCGGTCAATTTTCAGGATCCTGCGACCACCAAAGAACAATAACTCCCCTGAGCAAAAAGCAGCGCGCGTTTTTGTCTCAGGCAGGGCGGAGCTTTGCCTTTTTATGCTTATACGATGCTGCTTTCATCCACTTCCAGCCGGCGCAGCAGCTGGAAGGTCTCTTCCGTAGCTTTCAGGCAAAAGCGAATTAACCCGGCGCCAATCCAAAGGAGACAATATGACTATGTATGTCGCTTTTGGGAGGCGTCACGTTAAGCGCAATCTGCAATGAGAATAACCCTTTCCCCGTGGAGAACCCCTCACTAGAGACCAACCATGGGGCAACAGTAGGAGGAAAGAAAATGAAGCGACTTCGTCCCCGTTTATTCACCCGTGGGCGCGCAGCCCTCATAATCGCCTTATGTCTGGCTTTCCTGGGTGTGTTTTCCATTTCCAGAAGCTCAGCTCAGCAAGATCCGGAGCGGAAGGAAGGCGCCGCGACTACGAGATCCCAGCAGACCTTCGGACCATTCGATTACGACGCCTTCCTGGAGAGAGAAAAGAGAGGCGAGTTCCCATTCGCCGGCGGCGACGTTCCGGTGATCTCTCCCTACAATTCTCTGACCAACAATAATACCGGCGCCACCGGGACGGGCTTTTTCACCCAGAGTGAAACCTCGCTCGTGGCGTTCGACAACACGGTCGTAGTCGGATTCAACGATTCCGGCTCCAATGCGGGCGGCACCAACAAGTTTACCGGATTCGCCCGATCCACCGACGGCGGGGCCACATTTACTGACGGTGGAACGCTGCCGACCAATCCGGGGGGCGACGCGGGCGACCCGGTGCTGGCGCGCGACAATTCAACCGGCCGCATTTACTTTGCCACGCTGGGATTCAGCGTCAGCACAATTCAGGTGTTTCGCTCCGATGACGGCGGCGCCAGTTGGATGGCTCCGGTCAACGGAACGCCGGGCGGAAGTTCCGAGGATAAAGAATGGATAACAGTGGACAACTATCCGGGAGCGGGCAACGGTAACGTCTACCTCATATCCCGCCGCTTCGGGACCGGGCCTGGTATTTATGTTTTCCGCTCGACGGACGGCGGCGCCACTTTTGGTCCCAATCTGGGCACGCAGATCGTCTCGGGGGCGCAGGGAGCGTTTATCACCGTCGGTACGGATCACTCGGTATACGCGTTCTGGTGGGCGGGCACGAGTATTCAAGTGCGCAAATCCACCGACTTTGGTGTAACGTTCGGCCCCGCCGTGACCGTGGCCTCCGGCCTGGTCGGCGGGACGAACGGCGACCTCGGACTGACCGGCATCCGGCAGGGGACGACAACCGCATCGGGTTTCCGCAGCAACGAGTTCCCTCATGCCGCAGTCAATCCCGTCAACGGGAACATTTATGCCGTCTACAACAACAATCCGGACGGCGTGGATAAGTGCGATATTTTCGTCGTGCAATCCACCGACGGGGGCGCGACCTGGAGCGCTCCGCTCAGAGTCAACGACGACACGACCACGACCGACCAGTGGCAACCGACGCTGGCTGTCACGCCGGACGGCGCGAATCTAGGCATCTTCTACTACAGCCGCCAGGAAGACCCTGCCAACAATCTGTTCAAATTTTACGGACGCATCGCCAGCGTCTCGGGCTCGACGCTGACGTTCGCGCCGAGTTTCGCGATCAGCGACGTTCCGTCTTTGCCCGAATTCGGCCGAGACAGCCTGATCAACTCAGTTTATATGGGTGACTATGATACGGCGGTGGCTACTTCGGGCGCTTTCCACGTGCTCTGGGCCGACAATCGCGATGACCTTCCAGGTGGCGCGCCTCGCAAAGACCCGAACGTCTTTTACAAAAAGATCAATCTGACCATCCACGTCACGACCACGACTCCAGTCGTCGGCAGCGTCGTGTCGACTCCACCCGCGAGCTACACCATAAACGTTTCGGAGCCTGTGGACCCGGCGACACTGGCAGCCAGTGATTTCACCGTCAACGGGATACCGGCCACGAGTGTCGCGTACACTCCCGGCGACACGACGCTCGTATTTACCTTTGGCTCCAGTCCGGTCACGGCAGAGGGACTTCAAACCATGGCCATCGCCGCGGGCGCTTTCACCAGCGCGGCGGCCGGCGATCCAGTGGCTGCGTTCACAGGGACATTCCGGTTCGACACCCTGACGCTGGCGGTGGTTTCTACAACTCCGGCGGTGGGCGGAGTGTTCACATTGCCAGCTCCATTCACGTATGACGTGACATTCAATGAGCCGATCGATCCCGCATCGGTCCAGGTCGGCGACCTGCAGTTGACCGGCATTCCCGGCGCCGCGGCGACGGCCGTCAGCGTGTTGCCCGGCAATACGACCGTGCGCTTCACCCTTACCGCTCCGGCTGAAGGAGCGCTCACCGCCTCCATTCCGGCAACCGCCATTACTGACGCCTTCGGGAATATCGGAACGGCGTTCACTGGAACTTACGTCGTAGACATCGGGACCGTGCCTTATCCAACGCCGTTGCTCGCCAAAAACCCGCCGGGATCGCTGATTTATGACCCAAGCATCACCGGCAACATCGGTTTTGCGAACGACAAAGACAGTTTCACGATCACACTCGATCCGGAGCAGACGGTCACGGCGATTGTCACCGGCGCGGGCGGACTGAAAGCCAGCGTCAAGCTGGTCAAGTCGCCTTTTAATACCACTGTCGGTAGCGCCACCGCGGCGGCGGCTAACCAGCCCGCCCTGCTGCAGACGGCGTTTACAGGCGACGACGTCAGCGAGCATGTTCATAGTCATTGCTTCTTCCACCATCCATTCTGGCGATCCCCACACTTTGAAGGCGGCCGCCCGGATCATGATGACGATCACTGCCAGGACTTCCACGCCAGCAAAACCTTCACATTCATTGTTAGCGGCGCCGACGGGACGACTGGCAATTACACGCTACAGTTGATCCTCAACGCCGCCCAGGAGTTGGAAGGAACCATCGCCGGCAAGACGAACAACACGATCGCCACGGCGCAGAACATCAACGGTTCCTTTATCACTTTGGAAACGGCGCCGGCCAAGGCTAAACGAGGGGCGGTGACCGGCGTCTCCGACTCCACAAACTACACGGTCGCCCCTGTGACCGCCACGTTCGAAGACATCAGCGCGACGGGCACGGTGATCGCCGGGCTCACAGGCGCGGACGACGCCAGCGTGTCGATTCCGATAGGGTTTACTTTCCCGCTATACGGCGTCCCCAACACGGACGTCTTCGTCAGCACCAACGGATTGCTGACTTTCGGAACGAGCAACACCACATTCACCAACGCCAATCTCACCACGACGCCGGCTCAGGCGGCCGTCACCGCGTTCTGGGATGACCTGCATGCGGCCGGCGGAGCGCCCGGATCCAACGTCTTCTTCCAGGTTTCGGGCTCGGGTCCGGATCAACACCTGACCATCCAATGGAATCAGGTCAGGTTCTTCAGCGGCAGCGCGGCCGGTGACACGATCACCTTCCAGGCGCAGTTGTTCGCCGACGGGCGCATCCAGTTCAACTACCTCGATCTGGTATCCGGCACGGCCGGGGGCAACAACGGCGCCAGCGCGACGGCAGGCATCAAGGCCGCCGGCACGCAGGGGCCCGATCGCCTGCTGCTGGCTTTCAACAACGGACCGAACAGTTTCGTCGGGACCGGCCAGAGCACGCTGATCAGCCCGCCGAATCCGACACCGGATCTGTTCTCGTTCACTCTGTCCGATGGAGAATCCAACACCCTGGTGGTGAAGAGCCTCAGTGGCGTCGCCGCCAGCGTCGCGCTGCTCGATTGCAACGGAAATGTCATCGCCACCGGCGTCGGCGGGGCGACGAACGTTGACAGTTCGATCAGCAATTTCGTGGCGCCCGATAGCGGCGTTTACTACGCCAAGGTAACGAGCGCCGCGAGCGTGCCATATAACCTCGTGATCACGAAGAACGCCACATTCGACCTCGAAGGCAACGACACGCCCGCCAACGCTCAACCGCTAGCTCTCGGCAGGGGCGTGTTGGGAGCCATAATCAGAGGCGGAGCTTACCAGGCCGCCGCGATTACGGCTGACTTCGAGGACATCAGCGCGACGGGCACGGTGATCAGCGGACTCACGGGCGCTGACGACGCCAGCGTATCGATTCCGATAGGGTTTACTTTCCCGTTCTACGGCGTCTCCAATACGGACGTCTTTGTCAGCACCAACGGATTGCTGTCTTTCGGCTCCGCGCAGACCGCATTCACAAACGCCAACCTCACCACGTCGCCCACCTCGCCGGCCATCGCCGTGTTCTGGGATGACCTGCACGCGGCGGGTGGGCTGCCGGATTCGAACATCTTCTTCCAGGTTTCGGGCTCGGGTCCGGATCAACACCTGACCATCCAATGGAACCAGGTCAGGTTCTTCAGCGGCAGTACGGCCGGCGACACGATCACCTTCCAGGCGCAGTTGTTCCCCAACGGGCGGATCAAGCTGAACTACCTGGATCTGGCCTCCGGCGCGGCCGCGGGCAACAACGGCGCCAGCGCGACTGTCGGCGTTAAGGCGGCCGGCGCGCAGGGGCCAGACCGTTTGTTGCTGGCTTTCAACAGTGGGCCGAACGACTTCGTCGGCTCCGGCAAGAGCACGCAAATCAGTCAACCGGAGCCTGAGGATTGGTTCAGCATCACCAGCCTCCACGGCCGGGTGAAGTTTGAAACCAGCACTCCCGGAGACGGGACCGGTGAATTCGTCAACACGCTCGATCCGCATATCGAACTCTATGACAGCACCGGGACGACGCTGCTCGCCACGGGCGAACCGACGGATGACGATCGCAATGAGTCGATCAATTACCGCGGCGGCCCGGGTCCGGCTACATACCTGGTGCGCGTGACCAGCGAAGGTGATACCCGCGGTGAATATTACCTCGGAACCGGCGCTCCGCCGCCGTTCTTCGGGTTCTTACCGCCTTTCGCCACTTACATCGCAGGTTCCACGGCGCCGATCGGCTTCAGTTTCGGCGCCAATCTGGGCCTGGACATAATCGCTCCGAGTTCGCCGGTTTCACGCCCTGTCAACTGCTACAGCGGCGCCAGCCTGGGACCATGGGAGCCGACGTCCAGCGTGCCCGGACTGCAATTCAATCCGTTCATCAACTTGTACATCTATCCATGGGCCACGAATAGTTCATGGGCGCATTCCTGCCGTGAATTTGACGTGACAGTTAAGGATGGAAGACACTTCTCTACGAGGGTCAAATTCTGGTAAGCGGATTTAACCTGACGGGAGGCGCGAACACGGTTCTCGCCTCCCGATCTATAAAAATCAAAAGCGGCAGGCCGGAATTGACCTGCCGCTTTTTTTATTCCCGGTGGACAATTTTCAACTCTCAGTGGACAATTTCCGGCGAATATTTCAATCAACGCTCCGGGCCGCAGGAGGTTTCATTGAAAGAGAACATAGTACTGGTTGAACCTGTTGCATGATGGGCGCTTTATCGGCTCCGAAGAATACCGAACGGCTTACGAAGAGTGCGCGGAGTTGAGGCGGCTGCTCGGCAAGATCATCAAGACAACCAGAGGATATCAACATTTCCACCGTTGATCACCGAATATTGGTTATTCACTGCAAAGCGACAGACAATCCCCAATTAACATTGTGACATATATTATTGGTCATTGGATATTAGGTATTGTCTATTGCTTTGCAGTAAAGTTCATGTTTCCGGCTCCTTGCAAAACAATAGACAATATCCAATATCCAATGACCAATGCGCGGCGATGCCAGGGCCCGGCCAGGGAATGACGATCATCAAGCTTGACGGCGGGATTCTGTAGGCGCATAGCAATTGCGTCTCGTACCAATCGATATCAAAGCATTGCAGGAATCCATTAGAGAATCAGAT
>DASUFM010000158.1:0-5710 GCA_036274535.1 Blastocatellia bacterium | reverse complement strand
AACCTGACAGAAGCGCGACCTGGATCGGTTGTCTTGCGGCGTGAATCTCATACTTATTACCGTCAGTGATGATCGCGATCTCTCCATTCAGATCGGTGCGATAAATTTTCACGCCGGCTTTTTGCAAACGGTCTAGAGTCTGCTTAGTCGGGTGGCCGTACCTGTTGCCGGCCCCGCAGGAAATGACGGCGGCTTCGGGCGCCACCGCCTCCAGGAATTCGCCGCCGGTCGCGTAGCGCGAGCCATGATGGCCTACCTTTAAAACCTGCGCGCGTAGCGGGGCGCCGGAATTCATGATCACTTCTTCGGTCTCGATTTCGGCGTCGCCGGTGAAGAGCATGGAGAAATTGCCGTAGCTCAGCCGCAACACAACGGAATTGGCGTTTTCGACGCTCCCGCCTTCCCGGACTTTCGTAATCCACTGCCCGTCGCCCTGAGGGTTGAGCGCTTCGAGCTTGACGCCGGAATCGAGCTCGAATTTCATTCCCCGCTTCGCCTCGATGAATTTGATCCTCTTCTCATTAATGGCGCGGAGCATCCGCTCATATTCCTTGCTCGAGTAGTCCCTGCCGCTGTCGAGGAAGTTTTTGATCACGAAATTTTCAATCACCGGCCTCATCCCGCCGATGTGATCGGAATGAGGATGCGTCGCCACGGCCAGATCGAGCGATCGAACATTTTTCTTTTGCAGCGCGGCGACAACTTCATCGCCCGCCGCCGGGGGGCCGGCGTCGATTAAGACCGATTTTCCTTCGGGAGTGATGATCAACTCCGAATCGCCCTGCCCGACGTCGAGCGAATAAATCTGCAGCCGCCCCTGGGTAACGAACGGCGGCGGCGTCGGGACTGGTTGCTGACGATGGCGCAGCTTATATAAGCCACCGATTATGATGACGGCCACCAGCCCGATTATGTAAAGAACTCTTGAACCCTTCTTCACCCTTCACCTTTTATTCATCATTTCCCATTTCATTGTTTGCCCATCGCGTTTCCGGCAATGACAAATGTAAAATGTAATATGGAAAATGGTAAATGAGAAAGTCCCTCGAACCCCTTGCCTGCCCACTCAATCAGCCGCCACCGCTTCCCGTTCTCTGTAAGTCTGATCGTGAATATTGATCTGCGTCGGGTAATTGCCCGTGTAACATGCCGTGCAGTGTCTGGAGCCTTCGGGATCTCCTACCGCCTCGAGCAGCCCTTCGATGCTCAGATAACCGAGCGAATCGGCGTCGAGGTAGCGGCGGATCTCTTCGACCGAGTTCTGGGCCGCTATCAACTCTTCTTTCGTCGGCGTATCGACTCCGTAATAGCAGGGGGCGATTGTCGGAGGGCAACTGATGCGCATGTGGACTTCGGTCGCGCCCGCGTCGCGCACCATCTTGACGATCTTTTTCGAGGTCGTGCCGCGCACCAGCGAGTCGTCGATCAGAACGACGCGTTTGCCCTCGATCAGGTCACGGACCGGGTTGAGTTTAATCTTCACTCCGAAATGGCGGATCTGCGACTGCGGTTCGATGAATGTGCGGCCGACGTAATGGTTGCGCATCAGCGCGAATCGGAATTTCAACCCCGACTCCGCGGCGTAACCGATGGCCGCCGCGACGCCGGAATCGGGCACGGGCGCGACGATGTCGGCGTCCGCCGGACATTCCCGGGCGAGCTGTTTGCCCATCCGGTGACGGCTCTTGTTGACGCTGCGGCCGAAGACCAGCGAATCCGGACGCGAAAAATAGACATGCTCGAAGATGCAATGTGTGACACGCTTCGGTTCAAAAGCATAAAATGAATGCAGGCCTCGCGAATCAGCGATGACGACCTCTCCAGGTTCGACGTCGCGGACGTAGCGCGCGCCGATCAGGTCGAAAGCGCAGGTCTCCGACGCGAAGACCGTGGCCCCGTCCAACTCGCCCATGCACAGTGGGCGGAATCCGCGAGGATCGCGCGCGGCGATAACGCTCTCGGGCGTGGCGAAAACCATCGAGAAGGCGCCTTCATCGTCCTTCAACGCCTCGACGATCGCGTCGACGACGTCGGATTTCCGTGAGCGGGCGATCCGATGCAGCACGACTTCAGTGTCGGAGGTCGAAGAGAAAATCGCGCCCTCCATTTCGAGCCTATATCGAGCCTCAGTCGCATCGGGCAGATTGCCGTTGTGGCAGAGCGCGATCTGACCGAAACCGCATTTGACCAGGAACGGCTGCGCCTCATTGATGCTGACCTTTCCGGCCGTCGAATAACGCACGTGGCCTATGGCCGAGCGCCCGGACAATCGGGAGAGGCTTTTCTCCTCAAAGATGTCGCCGACATGTCCCATTCCGCGCTCGAGCCGAAGCGTCGAACCGTCGGAGCAAACTATTCCGGCGGACTCCTGGCCGCGGTGCTGCAGCGCGTAGAGCCCGAGATATGTCAGGCGCGCCGCCTCCTCATGGCCGAAAATGCCGAAGACACCACACTCTTCTCTGAATTTATCGAACATACTCTAATCAAATTGGTTACAGTGGCAATCAGCTAATTAGCGCCCAGTATAAACAATCCGGCTCGAGATGTCGAAAGATGGGAGTGGAGAACGCGAGACAAGGAGACAAGGAGACAAGGGGACAAGGAGAACGAAATTTCTTATCTTCTTACCTCCTTGTCCCCTTGTCTCCTTGTCTCCTTGTCCCCTATGATTAGGGCGTATCGTGGGGTAATATTTTTTCATGAAGAGATTTAAAGGCGATCAGGGGTATGTACTGCGCGGCCTGTAATCTGAATTATTCCGGCACTCTGAAATTTTGTCGCCGGTGCGGGCAATCACTGGTTTTTTCATCCGGTGATCCGGTAATGGACACGGTTTGCTGCACCCGTTGCGGGGCGCGAACGATCAAGGGAGAGAGCGCCTGCCGCCAATGCGGCGCCAGCGGCGTGTCCAGCGCTAAAGAGGCCGTCGTGGGCGCCTGTTATCATTGCGGCGCTTCATGGCGCAGTGGATGGCTGTTTTGCCGGACCTGCGGCATCGATCGCGACCGCGCATTGTTGTTGCCGACATCGAGGCCTGCGGCGATGTCAGCCGGGGCGTCGCAGTCGCGAGACGCAGGCGTTTCGGAAGCCGAGGAATTGCCGGATATAGCCAAAGTCTCCTGCAAACGCTGCGGGGCGATGGCAAAACCTTTTTCGCGCTATTGCGAAACCTGCGGGAATACGCTTGATCTCTCGAAAGGCGTCTCTTCGACGGAACCGGCTGAAGACGAAAAGGATCAAGGCATGATTACTGGAAAGCTGGTCGTGCCCCCTGTGGCCGCCGCTTTCAGGACGCAGGCGGATTTGCCGACGGGGAGGTTGCAGACCTCGCTTTCTAATCGTGGCCAGCGCTCGCTCGAACCTTTCCGCGAACCCGGCCGCGCCGGACGCAAGACAGTGGCTGTCAATGATTCTCCGACGAACGGTATTAACGGGGCGACTGGCCCTCTATCAGACAGACCAACCAGGCCGAACTCGGAAATGGGGAAGAAGTCTTTCGAGGGGCCGGTTTCGAGAGGGAGAACGGAACAATTGATCGAGCGCAGTGATTCACGCGGCGCCATCCTGGTCTGGATAATCATCGCAACCCTGGGTTTGGGCGCCGGACTGGTCGCCTGGCGGTTGTGGACCAACCAGAAGAATCTTCAAAGAGTTCCTCGCGCGACGCCGCAACAACCGGCGACCGGCCCGACCGGCGGCGCTTCGCAGCCTTCGCAAAACTTAAACCAAAACATCCTGCCCGAGGGGATGGTCTTTGTGCCCGGAGGGATTTTCAAAATGGGGCGCGACGACGGCGACGGCCTTGAACGCCCCGCCCACATTGTCGAGGTCAAGCCTTTCTTCATCGATCGGAATGAAGTGACGGAAGAAGAGTATCAACATTTCATTTGGGCGCCAATCGCCGGGCGCCGGCGCATTGGGCCGGAGGAAAGATTCCCGCGGCGCTTATAATGAGAATCTCAAAAACGCTACGACCACCTATCGCGGAGCCGTCTCCCCCGACCGCGTTTACGATAAAACCGGATTCCGCTGCGTGCGGTGTCAGGTAAATGTCAAGTAAAGGTTTGAGGATCGAGGTTTGAGGGGAGAGGATCGAGGATTGCGGATTGCGGATTGCGGATTGCGGATTGCCGCTTTCGGCAATCGGGCCATTCTTTTCGCCGTTCTCCGGTTCGCTCATCGCATCGGCGCCTCACATTTACAATTCCACGATCCATGCGGCTTGCATTACAATTTGCCGCTCATGATTCCAAAAATCCGCGATCCGCGATCCGCGATCCGCAATCTTCTATTTTCGATCCTCTTCGTTTCTTACGTCCTCTCTATTCCGATCCTGGCGCCACGTTCCTTCGCGCAAAACCCCGGGGGGCGCGAAACCACCAAAACAGCCAGAACGGCCAGGAATAAATCCGGCGGCGCGTCCGCAAATTCCGCCAGACAGGATAAGCCACGCAAAACAAAGTCCAGGCGGAAGTCGAGCTCGGTAAGAGCGAAGCTGACCATCGTCGCCCCAGCCGGGACGGTGGTGGATGTGGACGGCAAACCTCGCGGAGTGGTTGGCGCCCGCGGCGATCTGACTGTCGCCGGCCTCGCGCCAGGGGACCATCGACTGGTCATTATCGCTCCCGGTTATGAGCCGTGGAGCGGAACTTTCGTGATGAGCGTGGCTTCGACGAGGTTCGAGCCGCCGTTGATAAAGAAGCCCGCGACGGGGCGGTTGGCCCTGACCTTGAACGAGCCGGGAACTGAAATCTTTATCGATGAAGCCCCCGGCTTTACGACACAGCGGTGGCAGGTTGGACTCATTGTCGAGGCGGCGCCGGGGCAGCGCCAATTGCGCGCGATCAAGCCGGGTTTCAAAGAGTGGAAAGAGACCGTGGTTGTAAAGCCGAACGAAACCACCAGGGTCAATATCGAACTCAGACGCAGCGATCTGGAGCTGGAAATGCTTCGCATCCCCGAAGGCCCATTCATTTGCGGCGACGACCGGGGCGAGAAAGATCAACGCCCACAGCATCAAGTCCTCATGCCGGAATTCGAAATCTCGCGCGCTGAAGTGACCAACAGGGTCTACAAATTATTTGTTGACGATACTAATCATCCCGCGCCTCAGGGACTCGATTACGGATGGAATGGAAATGACTATCCTCCCGATCAGGACGACTACCCCGTCGTCTTCGTGAGCTGGGAAGACGCCGTGGCATTTTGCAAATGGCTGTCAGATCGAACCGGATATCGGTACCGCCTGCCGACCGAGGCGGAATGGGAGAAGGCGGCGAAACTCGGAGGCGGTCAGTACAAATCCGCCGGAAAAATTTGGGAATGGTGTTCAGATTGGTATGACCACGATTATTACAAGCTCCGCGAGCGCCTCAATCCCCAGGGACCGGCCCGCGGAAAACGCTACAAGATGCTGGGGCGCGAGGGCGAGGCGAAGGTGATTCGCGGCGGCGGATTCGGTTTTGGCAGCTTTACGCGCCGCGCCGCCCATAGAAACTATTTCTTTCCCACAATGACCCGGTCCGACATCGGGTTCCGCATTGTTCGCGAGGTAAAAGATGAGTAAAGCGTATGGCCTGCGCCATATTTCATATCGCATGTTTCATTTGAAATATGCGATCGCCTTCCTGGCGGTTGTGAGCCTGCCGGCGCTCGCGCAGCGGCGCCCTCCGGGCGCTGAGGACGCCGCTGCGCGAGCGCCGCAGCGTCC
>DASUFM010000157.1:0-3744 GCA_036274535.1 Blastocatellia bacterium | reverse complement strand
TTTTCCTGCCGTGCGTTAAATAGCGCGCGCACGCCGAGCGCGCGCGCCACTTCGTGCGCGACAATCACGCCGCCGAGCGCGGGGGCGATCACCAGGTCAATCGGGCCGATGTTCGGGTCCGCTTTCGCTTTCGCCGCCAATTCCGCTCCCAGGCGCTCGGCGACGGCCGGATGTTGCAACACCAGCGCGCATTGCAGGTAACGGTCGCTGTGCAGCCCGGAAGTGAGCAGGAAATGGCCGTTCAGTAACGCGTTGTTCTCTTCAAAAATCTTCAGTACTTCTTCGCGGGTCATAAGTTTTGTCGTCCGATCAAAATATAACGGTAAGGGAAATGGCGGAAAACCTGCAACCGGGTATGCGACGCGCCGGCGATCTCCGCGATATCGCGCTCCGTGAAGCCGCGCAGCACGGAGACGGCGGAATCATTCCGGACCAGGCGATTGCGCGTGAAGATCCGCGTCAGCAACTTGATAGAGTAATAAGCGACCGGATGCCGCCGCAGGTCATTGATGATGAACGCGACGCGGGCGACACGGTTGAAGCTTTTGATCAAACGGGCCGCCTGCCGGCTCTCCAGGTGGTGCAGGAACAGCGACGCCAGCGCGAAATCAAAACTGTGATCTTCGAACGGCAGGTTCAGCGCGTCGGCGCGGACAACTTTGATTTCGGGATAGCCCATGATCTGCCGTCGCGCTTCCCGCGCTATAATCTCATTCAGGTCCAGCGCGACGCATTCGACATCAATCCCGCGCGCGCGCGCCCAGGAGACGATACACGCCGGAATGTCGGCCGAACCGGAGCCGACGTCGAGCAGCCTGACGCGCCGCCGGCTCTCAGCCCAAACCTTTTGGATCATCGGGAACAGGTGGCGCGTCAGCGCGCGCCGTCCGCCCAGATAGCGGTTGACGCGGCGCAAATCGGCCAGATTCTCGATCATTTCGGCGGAAGTGTAATCCGCGCCATCCATCAGCTCGGCTTCATTGCTGCGCTCGGCGAAAGAAACGAACATTCTTGACTTATTCCACGGTTAATCTCAGTCGGGTTCAAACACAGCCAATTATCACGATAAATCGATGATGCGCAAACCGCCAATGTTTGTAGTTCCGCCTGAAGGCGGGACTACAAACGCTTTTTGCGATCTGCTTAATGCGGACGTTGACATGGATTATAGCCTGTGTAGAATGCCGCGCAGTCAAGAGCTGCGCAGATGGCGCAAGGTAGGATAGCTCCTCCGCGGATGCCCTTCATTTTCCGTTCTTGCCCCCAAAATTAATTTTCGACACTGGCGCCCTGAATCAGAGCGGCCGGGAGAGGGACAGGTTTTAGTTTGTCCGTCCCTATTTAAGCTACGGACCTGCGAAGTTTGTCCAAATCCGGGGCGTTTCGATTTAGACGCCACTCCATGCGCATGGTTTTTATGTCAGGCGTTACAGTTATGTGAGGGTGATCAATGATAAAACTGGTTTTACGAACATTGCTTCTTACTATATTGATGGCCGGCCTTTCAGCAGGCCAGGATAAACCGGCGAAGGACAACGTATTATTGCGTAAGACTATTGAGACATATCCAGAGGATAAACGGCGGCCGATTCTCGATTACCTTGACGGCGCAAGAATTGTGGCCGACAAAGTGGCTTTGAACTTCGCCACTCAGCGCGATGTGGAACTTGACGGCGACTTCTCTCGTCTGGCAAGAGACAGAGGCCAGAAAATATTTGTCCGAGAGTATGTGAATATGGTGAGGGATGTCTATGGCCCCGTGACATCTTATGAATTCAGAGGCCAGGCGTTGGAAGCGTCCGCTGAAAATCCGGACGTAAATGACTTGCAGCGCGCGAGGTCGGCGATGTATTACGCCATCAGAACCGCGAAGCGTCCGGAGGGGGAACTATTCCTTATCATCCGGACGATCCGCATTGGAAATGCGCATGCGGCGGCCTACCTTGGCATTAAAGATTACAGGCGGAACGTGCCCTCCTGGCTTCATCAAGAATGAACGAATAGCAAAGTGGCTGGATAATGACCGAAACCGACTACTTGACAGTGAGCAATCTCGCGCGCGTTCGCGCCGCGTTAAAGATCATACAGGACATAACGCCCGATTACGGCGTGACCGAAGAAGAAAAGAAAACGCTCGCCAATCAACTGTACGACATCGAGGAGCGAATCTCAGAGACAATCAAAACCACGGATGGCCCGATATAGATGCTATGGCGCCTGAGATTCCGCCACGAATGAACACGAATAAACACAAATGGATGCCAGTCATCGGCCTTAAAATTTTCGCTCCATTCGTGGGTATTCATGTTCATTCGTGGCTAAAATTTTCATTCTTTTAAACCTCGAACTTTTTCACGACCAGCGCCGAATTCTTCGAACCGAATCCGATGCAGTTGCAAAGCGCGGTTCTGATCACGCCAGGCCGCGACTGTAGAGGCACGTAATCCAGATCGCATTCCGGGTCCGGCTGCTCCAGGTTGATGGTCGGCGGCAGAAATCCCTCAGTCATTCCGCCCAGCGTCGCGGTCAATCCGGCGGCGCCCGAAGCGCCCTGCGGATGGCCGACCATCGATTTCGTAGCGCTCATCGGGATGCGCGCCGCGGTCTCGCCGAAGGCCAGCTTGATCGCGCGGGTCTCGATCCGGTCGTTCATTTCCGTCGAAGTGCCATGCAGGTTGATGTAATCAATTTCTTCGGGCGGGACTCCGGCGTCTTTCATCGCCACAGTCATTGCGCGGGCAGGCTCTACTCCGGTCTCATCCAGCCGCACGCGGTGATGCGCGTCGCAGGTTGAGCCGTAGCCGACGATCTCGGCGTAAACCCTCGCGCCGCGTTCGAGCGCATGGTCCATCTCTTCGAGCACGAAGAAATAGGCGCCTTCGCCAAGCACGAAACCGTCGCGGTCGCGGCTGAACGGGCGCGACCCACGCTGCGGATCGTCGTTCCACGAAGTCGTCAGCACTTTCATCACACAAAAACCGAGCATGATGCTGTGAGCGAGCGGCGAGTCCACGCCGCCGGTCAAAACCGTGTTGATGCGTCCGAGGATGATGTTCTGCGCGGCGTAGGCGATGGCGTCTGTCGAAGATGTGCATCCCGTGGAGACCAGATGGCTGAATCCCTTCAATCCGAAGGGCATTGATAGCTCGCTCGGCACCGATCCGGGCGTGGCCGTGGGTATAGTATAAATGCTGGCCTTTTTCGCCTCGTTCGCGAAATAGTAACGATATTGTTTCTCTATGAAGCTCAAACTCGCGCCGCCGCTGCCCAGAACTATGCCTATGTCACGCTTCTCTTCCAGGCTCATTTCCTTCGGTTTCAACCCGGCGTCGGCGAAGGCCAGGTCGGCGGCCGCGATGCCGAAGGCCACGGTGTGAGACACATGTTGGCGGTCTTTCGGGGGAATGAACTGATCGGGATCGAAACCCCTGACTTCGCCGGCGATGCGCACCGGCAGGTCGGTGGCGTCGAATCGTGTGATCGGGCCGATACCGCTGCGCCCTTCACGAACAGATTGCCAGAACTGCTCACGGCCAACGCCAATCGGGCTGACGCAGCCTATGCCGGTAATGACTGCGCGTCGCAGTCGCTTGAGAGTCCGCATATGTTGATCCTCTTAATGTGTGAATTTCGGGAGGTACAGCGCCACTTTAACAGGAGAGTGGGGAATGGGGAATAGAAAGAGGGAATTGCGGATTGCGGATTGCGGATTTATGAGGTCGCTTCCACGCAGCCACGAAATCG
>DASUFM010000156.1:0-2249 GCA_036274535.1 Blastocatellia bacterium | reverse complement strand
GTATTCCCCGCCCTATTGCCCGGGGCGCGGACCATGGCGGGGAATACCCGCCCCTACAGTCTTTTACACATATTCGCATTTATTTTTCAAACGCCATTAAGTCCTATAAGCCCTATAAGTCCTATTATGAAAAACAGTATCTACATAACCTGGGCGAAGCGACATGCCGCCGCCCGCTACAATCTGGCGAACAGCGGCATACTCGGCTGCGATCTGGGCGACCTGCCGATCACGACGGACGACATCGCGCTCAACGGCCCGAATGGCGAAGGCTACGGACCGCTCAAAGAAGCCATCGCGGCGAAATACGGAGTAACGGCGGATCAGGTCGTGACTGAGCAGGGGACCTCGATGGCCAATTTCCTGGCGATGGCGACGGTGATCGAACGTGGCGACGAAGTCCTGGTCGAGCAGCCGGCCTATGACCCTCTACTCTGCGCAGCGCAATATCTTGGCGCCGTGATCAAACGCTTCGAGCGCGGCTTCGAGAACGGCTATCAGATCGATGTCGACGAGTTGAAACGCTCGATCACGCCGCGGACCCGTTTGATCGTCATTACCAGCCCGCACAATCCGAGCGGGGTCGCGGTCGATCCGGCGACGCTCAGAGAGATAGGAGAGATTGCCCGCGACGCCGGCGCGCGCGTTCTGGTCGACGAAGTTTACCGCGACATTCTCTTTGAGGACGCGCCGGCGGTGGCCGCTTCTATCGGCCCTCAATTCATCTCGACCTCCAGTCTGACGAAGAGTTACGGGTTGAGCGGATTGCGCTGCGGATGGGTCCTGTGCGAGCCGGATCTGGCCGAGAGGATGCGAAGGCTGAACGATCTCTTCGGCGCGACGGGGTCGATGCCGAGCGACGCTTTGGCGGTGGCGGCTTTCCGCCATCTCGATAAACTCGAAGCGCGCACGCGGGCGATGATCGGGCCGAACATGGCGCTCGTTCATGCATTCCTGAGCGAGCATGAAGACGTTCTGGAATGCGTCATCCCGGCGCGTTCGATGATCGTCTTCCCGCGATTGAAGCGTCACGACGACAGCGAGCCGCTTCACGATCTGCTGCGGCGGTTCGAGACCTCCATTGTTCCGGGGAAATATTTCGAGACGCCTCGCCATTTCAGGCTCGGTTTCGCCGTCAGAACGGAGGACGTAGACGCCGGGTTGCGGAATCTGTCAAAAGCGCTGCGAGCGACAGGTTGAGCCAACGGCCTGTGACGTAGCCCGACCGTGAGGGACGGGGCCCCTCCCTCACGGTCGGGCTACCGCTAATGCTTCGTGACTTCCTGCTTGTAGCCGGTTTCTCGTGACGTGTACAATCGCGCCTGTCTCTAAAGTCTTGTAACTAACAACATGCGAGGTCAGGATTTGCCACTGTCACATCTCAAAACCATCGGCGCGGTTGTCGGGCCGCGGAAGCCCGAGGCGTTGGAGGTCGTATCCAGATTGCGCGAATGGTGTGAATCGCGTGGAATCGAACTGCGCGCCGTCAATTCCGTCGCCGAACCTGGCGGCGAATTGGATGACGACATCGACCTGGTTGTCGTGCTGGGCGGCGACGGGACGATGCTGGGCGCGGCGCGCATGATGGGGGAAAGAGAGATACCGGTGCTCGGGGTCAATTTCGGCTTCCTGGGTTATATGACCGAATTCACGTTGGAGGAGATGTTCCCCGCCCTCGAAAACGTCCGCAAGGGCAATTTCGCCGTCGAGCGCCGGATGATGATCGACGTGACGCTGAACCGCGGCGGAGAGGCGGCCGCCGCGCGCCGGGCGTTGAACGACGCCGTAATCACAAAGTCCACGCCCGCTCGAATGATCGAAATCGAAAGCTATATCAATGGAATGCTGGTCAACAGTTTCCGCGCCGACGGCATGATCGTCGCGACGCCGACCGGTTCGACGGCTTATTCGCTCTCGGCCGGCGGGCCGATCGTTCATCCGAGCATGTCGGCGATTCTGTTGACGCCGATCTGCCCGCACATGCTGTCGAACCGCCCTGCGGTCGTGCCCGGCGAGAGCGTCGTCGACCTGATCTTCAAGCGCGCTGACACTGATCTATTGCTGACTATTGACGGGCAACCCGGCGTCGAATTGCAGCACGACGACCGGATCACATTGCGACGCAGTGAGACGGCGTTCAATCTGGTGCAGCCCACTAATCGTAACTACTTCGAGGTCCTGAGGACGAAATTGAAGTGGGGAACCATTTGATTGCGGATTGCGGATTGCGGATTGCGGATTGAAGAAAT
>DASUFM010000155.1:0-2646 GCA_036274535.1 Blastocatellia bacterium | reverse complement strand
CGCGGCCGAGATGGCGAGGGAATTCCAGCCGAAGGAGGGCGCGAAGAAGTGAGCAAGCTGGTGCCCGAAGTCCCGACAACCATCCACCATTCGCACCAGGTTCAGCAGATGGACCTGGGCGAAACGATATACCTATGCCGTGATCAGGAAGCGCGCGCTGGTCGCATTCTCGGCGCGGTCTATAACTGGGACGACACGCTGGCCGGCGATCCTGAAGAGTTCGAAATCGCCGCCATCGCCTTCGCCGACAAGCTGGTCCGCGCCTACAACTGCCACGATGAATTGCTCGCCACGCTCAAAGGGATCGCCCCGGAAGAATGCCCGGTAATGACTCACCATAACCCTGATCAGGATCGCTGCATCTTTTGCCGGGCGCTGAAGCTAATCGCTAAAGCGGAGGGAAAATAAATGCCAACACTCTTCCAAATAGTCGGTGAAATCGGCGCTCTCCATGACTTGCTGACCGAAACCGGCGGCGAACTGCCGAACGCCGAAGCCGAGGCCGCCATTGATCAATGGCTCGCCGAAACGAATCTCGCGCTCGACACGAAGGTCAATAGCATCTGCTGGCTGATCCGCGAATTCGAAGGGCGCGCCGACGTGCGCGAACAAGCCGCGAAGGCGCTGCTGGCGATCGCTGCCACGGATGCGAATGAAGCGAAGCGGCTGAAGGCCCGGCTGAAGCTCTTTCTGGAAATGTGCGGCCTGGAAAAATTTCAGACCGAGCATTTCAAGCTGAACATTCAGGCCAACGGCGGCAAAGAGCCGCTGGTCTACCCGGAGGGATGGGACCGCGATCCCGCCAGCGCTCCGGAGCGGTATCACAAAACTGTGATCGCGCTCGACAAGGAAATGCTGCGCCGGGACGCTGAACGCACCGAGGCCGAGGCCGCCAGGCTGAGCGATTCATTCGCGCACGGCAGGATGACGGCGGAGCAGTACAACGATGCAATGCGCGTCTTCGACGAAAACGCCGATGTGCGATTGGGTGAGAGAGGGAAGCAGCTCCGTATCAAATAGGAAAAACGATGATCGCGAATTTCGGGACAGGAATCGAGTACAGGGCCAGGCTGAGCAGTGATTTCGCCGGCGGCAGGATTACCGCCGGCGAATACAACGATCCGTTGCACGTGTCCGAACTGGAAGAGCGCCCAACGAAGCGCCCGGAGAAGCGGCCGATCTGCGAGGCGACTTGGGCCGAGGTCCGTGTCGGCGACGTCGTGTTGCTGCCTCGTGATTCGCGCTGGCCGAAGAAGGGGCGGGGGCAGCTCACGATCGTCTGCGCGATGATCGACGGCGTTACCTGCGACAAGATGAAAGGCCTTGCGGTCGTTGTAGTCCTGATTGACGGCCAGCGCTACGGCGAGGCTTTCGACCTTAACGACACCGTTTACGTTCTACAGAGGTAAACCATGCCGAGGAAATCCCCCAAACGATCGAAATCCAAAAAGACGGCAGAGGCCACGCCGGAAGTACAGACGCCTGCGCCGGCGAAGACTAAACCGACGCCGATCAGCATCAATAGGCCCGACCAGCTATCGCCACAAGAGAAGCAGCGTCGGGCCGAGTTCTACAACGATATGGCCGAGATCGAGGGAAGTATCTGGCGATCGATCTACGACTGAAACAATCAAGGAGCATGAGAATCAATGTCTGAACAAATCGAACATACCATTGAAGGAATCCCCGAAGGAACCTTCGTCACTTCGATCTACGTCGAGAGAGTCTATAACCTGGGAAATTACGAAAACATCAAGGTCGGGGTTCGGGTCGAGATCGGCTACGGCGACCATCCGGGCCGCGTCCTCGCTAATACCGAGCGCATCCTCGGCGATCTCCGCATTCATAGCGGCGTGGACAGTTACGACCTGCGCCGAGCCAAGGCCGCGCTCGAAAAGCCCGAGGCCGAGCTGGACGAATCCGACAAGAAGAACCTCGACAAATATCGGGAATACGTTCGCCGCGACGAAGAGGCCAGGAAACGCCGGCGTGATGCCCGCCAGGCGCTCGCCACGCTCAACTACACCCTTGAGCACAAGGACCACAAAAAGGAATGGGAAGACGAGGAAGGCACTTGCCATCCCGATGACGGCGGTTCGGATTTCGACGTCGAGTTTTAAGCCATGGCCGAACTCTCCGACAAAGAGAAGCTGATCAACGAGGCGCGGGAGATGCTCGCGCGCCTCGTGACGGTCAAACACAAGCTACGCGAGAACGAATGCGAATTCGTTTTGGGCCTCGACGAGAAGATCCGGCGCTACGGCGCGGGCGCGTTTGTGAGCCCGAAGCAAATGAACTGGCTGAAGATTCTGGACAGGCAGTATTCGCCCGACGAGAGGCAGATGAGTTTACTGGGATGATCGAATTACGCGACTACCAACAGGCAGGGATTGACGCGATTTTCGAGGCGCTCGGCCGCGGCGTTCGCAAGCAATTACTCGCCGCAGCTACGGGCGCGGGTAAGACGGTCCTCTTCGCATATCTAGTCAATCAATACCTGTCGCGCGGCACCCGCGCGCTGGTCCTTGCCCACAGGGACCGATTGATCCGCCAGGCCGCGGACAAGATAGGGAAGTTCGTCTCCTGGCCGCAGATCGGCATCGTGATGGCCGATCAGAACCGGCTGCATGCGCCGTGCGTGATCGC